>CAZMEF010000113.1:0-6233 GCA_964565305.1 uncultured Eubacteriales bacterium
TGCTCTACGGGTTCTACCACGCCGCAAGAGGGATCTTGGCACTCGACGGCTTGACCTTCAGGCCTGACTTCACCCGCGAAATGTTGGATGGGACGGGCACAGTTGAGATCAGGGTGTGCCCATTTCTCGTTCTTTTGATCGCCTTACGCTTCATGTTGGCGCGCGATGTTAGGGCGCTTTGGTGGAAGCGCGGGCGCCCAAGTTCACCCCGGGGGACATACCTTATCGTCCCTCCATCGTAAACGTATGGCAGATAGACAAGTTAGCGCGGGAAAAGCCCAGTGGCGTCCCGGCGCGAAAACCGGGGAGGAAAGAGACGTGGACCACAAGGAGATGTTGGAGAGTTTCGGCGACAGACTTGAGAAATTTCTGACGACCAAGACAGTCGTGGGAGAACCAATCCGGATCGGTGAGGTCATCTTGGTGCCCATTCAGAACGCGTCGTTCGGATTTGGGTCCGGCGGCGGCGAAGGCAGGTCCGAGAAAGATTTAGGCACAGGCGGGGGCACTGGCGGCGGGGCGAGTTTGCGCCCTGTTGCGATTGTTGCCGTAATAGGGACAGAGGTGCGCATGTATACCCTTGGGAAGAAGGGCGCCCTCGAAGGACTAGTTGAACTAATTCCAGAGGCTCTCTCGAAGGTCAAGTTGTCCAGGGGCAAAGGCGCCAAAGGTGACAGCGCGGGGGATTCCGAAACCGGCGAATCCGGAAAGTGTGACGATCCGAGCTAGTCAGGCCGGTGTGTCGGTCAATAACAACGCGGCTGCCGGGGGAGGAGGGAGCCGCGTTGTGGTCTCATCGACCAATCCAGGATATGTTGACATAATGCGGCGCGTTACTTGTCCACTACGTTGTTTCCGCCTTCAAAGCCGGTCGTAGCGCCACCCTCAACACCGTCGTGCCCCCCTAGGGCGTCGCCCGGGGGCGGCGACCGAAACAAAGATTGCCAAAAGCGCGGGCCACAGTATAATAGGAATGTGCACAGAAATGTGCACATATTGGCAGGATCATGTCATGATTTCCTGGGTGAGGGGTGATCTAGTGGCCGTTGAGACGAAAAACGTGAAAAGATCTGGTGGATCCGACCCATCCTACTCGTTGATCGGGCTGGAGGGCGCGTTATCCCTGGACAGAGCTGATGGCGGCGAACTCTATTCCAAATACGTGAACTCCGGGCTCAAGACCCTTCTGTCAATGCTGGGGTTTGACCGTTCTTTTGTGAGGGCCCAAGATATCGAGGTTTACGATGCGGAAGGGAACCGGTATTTGGATTTCCTCGGCGGCTACGGGTGCCTTCCTTTCGGCCACAATCCGAGGGACATCCTAACAGCGCTCGACCGGGTCAACGATCGGCCGAATTTCCTTCCGGCCCAAGTCAGCGCCCTGCAAGCGGCGCTGTCCCACGATCTGGCGCAGATTACGCCAGGCGACCTCGAAGTCACGTTTTTGTGCAACAGCGGCACTGAGTCCGTTGAATCCGGCCTGAAACTGGCCAAAGCCTGCAACGGAAATGGCGCGTTTATCTACTGTACCGGCGCTTTTCACGGGAAGACTCTGGGCGCTTTGTCTGTCGGCGGGCGGGAAAAGTACAAGAAACCATTCCTTCCTCTCCTTCCTAACACAGTGGAGATCCCATTTGGAGACGCAGACGCGCTTGAAAAGGTTCTTCGAACCACAAATGTCGCTGCCTTTGTAGTTGAGCCGATTCAAGGTGAGGGCGGCGTCTTGGTACCTCCCGAAGGGTACATGCGCAAGGTGAGAGAGCTGACGGAGCACCACGGCGCTTTGCTCATAGTCGATGAGGTCCAGACCGGATTCGGTCGAACAGGAGCCATGTTCGCGTGCGAGACGGAGCGCGTTGTCCCGGACGTCCTTTGCCTTGCCAAAGCGCTCGGCGGGGGAGTCATGCCGATAGGCGCGACCGTCGCGACCAAAAAGGTTTGGGAAAAGGCGTACGGAGGGTTGACCAAGGCTGTCCTGCATACCTCGACTTTCGGAGGCGGCGGAAGGGCGTGCGCGGCGGCTTTGGCGTCCATCGAGAAGATCGCCATCGAGGACCTTCCGGCCCGGGCCAAGACAATGGGCGATTATCTTCTGGCCGGACTCAAGACGCTTCAGGAACGGTTCAAGACCATCGAGGAGGTCCGCGGCAGGGGCCTGCTCATAGGCGTGGAGTTCAAGAAACCTGTAAGCGGAATTCTGGATGCTCTCACCGCCGGCGTTCTCAACAAAGTCTCCGAGGAATATTACGCGGCCCTGGTCGCGGGCGATCTCATCAAAAAGCATAGGGTAATAACCGCGTACACCCTGAACAACCCGAACGTGATGCGGCTAGAGCCGCCGCTTACCGTCGGGAAGGAACATATCGACTTTGTACTGAACGCGCTTGAGGATACCTTCGCCGGGAACCGGGGGTTTTTCCGCATGGCCGCTGGAATGCTGCGGAACAGCTGATCAGCCCGGCGCGCCGGTGATCTATCCGATTTGACCGATCGGCAGGGTTTTCTGCCTCTTCAAGGGAAGGTTAGTGCAGACTGACCCGAAAGGAGGAAGGCGTCGCCCGCTAGGAGAGACCCGGTCGCGGACTCAAGGCGACGCCAAGCGTGGATGACAGAATCGCCTCTCGAACATCTCGGTTTTCGGCCGGGGGATGACCGTAAATTGGCCGGTTGGTCCGAGATAACCGGGTATTTTGCTAAACTCTCCGCAAATGCTCGACGGATAAGGAAATTTGACATGGGGAGGACGACCGAGGGACGGCCCTTCTTCTACCTCTGTATCACCTCAGAGGAAAACCTCGCGAATCTCGAGGAGCTGCGGGACGTTCAGGCGAGGCTTGCGGACCCGAGAGGTCTCTCCGGTCAAGACGAAGGTTCCGTGGAGCGACTCAAAGCGCGTGCCAAATCTGTGGTAATGCTCTCGTGTTCCATCCACGCAACGGAGGTCGGGGCCGCCCAGATGTCCATGGAGCTCGCCTACGAACTTGAGACTTCGTCGGATCCCCGCACGCTGAGTATCCTAGATAACGTAATCCTGTTGCTCGTCCCATCGCTGAACCCCGATGGGCTGGACATGGTCGTAGATTGGTATCAAAGGCACTTGGGGACGAGCTTTGAAGGCACGTCGCCGCCTTTCCTCTATCAGAAGTACGCCGGCCACGACAACAACCGCGATTGGTTCATGCTTAACCTAGTGGAAAACAGGCAAACGGTGCTTAATATCCACAACGTCTGGCATCCCCATATCGTGTTCGACCTCCATCAGATGGGGGATTTGGGCTTTCGCTTCTTCGTGCCGCCGTACATGGACCCGTGGGAACCAAACATCGACTACATACTGCGGCAAGAGACGGCGGAGCTTGGGCTTCATATGGTGGGCGAGCTGCTCTCGGCTGGGAAAACCGGGGTGTCATGTTACAACGGGTACGATGCCTTCGCCCCTTCCAGGGCATTTCAGCACTATCACGGCGGCGTGAGGATCTTGTCCGAGGCGGCAAGCGTGAAAATCGCCACCCCCATCGGCCGAAAGCAGGAGGAACTGAAGCCCACCAGAGACGGGTCAGACCCGAAGATCGCCACTTGGAACCACCCCGCGCCGTGGCCGGGAGGCCCGTGGCATCTGCGGGACATCGTGGAATACGACAAGCTTGCCGCATACGGTTGCCTTGACCACGCGGCGAGGTTTAGGGACAAATGGGTGGCGAATTTCTACTCCCTTTCCAAACGGGCATGCGAGAGAAAGGATGTGTACGCGGCTATCTTGCCGGCAGGGCAGAGCGATCCCGTCATGGCGCATGAATTGCTAACGGTGTTGTCCATGGGGCAGGTGGAGATCCACCGCGCTACAGAGGATTTCGAAGTTGACGGCGTACGTTACGGGGCGGGCACTCACGTCATCTTTATGGCGCAGCCATACGGGGCCTACGCCAAGACCCTTCTGGAGAGGCAGCGCTATCCCGACCTGCGGCAATATCCCGGGGGACCGCCCAAACTTCCATATGATGTCACAGGGCACACTTTACCTTTGCTCATGGGTGTCAACGTGACGTTTGCCGCCAAGAGGTTCGAAGCGCAGTTACAAAAGATTGAACGGCCGGCACT
This sequence comes from uncultured Eubacteriales bacterium, assembly GCA_964565305.1. GTDB lineage: Bacteria > Bacillota > Sulfobacillia > Fermentithermobacillales > Fermentithermobacillaceae > DULO01. The sequence goes on from CAZMEF010000113.1 coordinate 4,099, forward strand.
GCCGGAGGGAGGAGTCCGGTATCCGGCCTCGTCCGCCGGGGTGAAGGAATGCGGGTACGTCGCGATTTCTCCCGAGATAACATCATCCGCCAAGGTGGTAAACGGCGTGCTCCGGTCAGCCGGCGACGCCGAGCTTTTCCGCACCGCCTGTTCTTTCAGGCAGGACGGGCGGCTCCTCCCGGCGGGGACTTTTCTTGTGCCTCACCGGCATTTCTCGGCAGTCGAAGACCTGTGCCGCGCGGCCGGCGTCGAGGCCTGCCCTCTGCACGAACTGCCCGCGTCCAAAGTTCGGCTCTGTCGCGAAACGGTAGGGGTGTACCGGAGTTCCCGCCCCGTGGTCGACGAGGGATGGCTGCGCTACGTTCTTGAGGAGTACGGTTTTCCGTACGAGAACGTCAACGATGGCCGGATTCGGAACGACAATTTGCGGAAACGTTTCGGCGTCATCATCTTCCCGTCGCAGAGCGCGTCGTTTATGGCAGACGGGAACAAGCCCGGAAGCTACCCGGCCGAATACACGGGGGGTCTGGGCGTCTCCGGAAAGGACGCCGTAGCGAGGTTTCTACAAGAAGGAGGGACTTGCGTTTTCCTGGACGCAGCGTGCGCTTGGGCCGTGGATCAGCTTGGGTTGCCCGCAAAGAACGTCTTGGCGGACAAGAAGCCCCAGGAGTTCTTCGCGCCCGGCTCTATCCTTCGCACCATAGTTGACACAGAGCACCCGCTAGGTTACGGGTTGCGGCGGGAGACGCCTGTGATGTTTGCCGGGGGCCCGGCTTGGGAGTTGTCGGCGGGCACGGTTGTGGCAAGGTACCCCATGGCGGACCCCTTACTGTCGGGATGGCTTTTAGGCGGGCAGTTCCTCCACGATGCGGCAGCAATAGCCGAGTTCGGGGTTGGCGCCGGCAAAGTAGTACTGATAGGGTTCCATCCCCATTTCAGGGCGCAGGCGAGAGGAACTTACAAGGTCATCTTCAACTGTATTTACGGAGCGGGGAGCAAAGCCTGACTACTTTGATGAGGCCCCGAGGACGGACTGCGTAGTCTTGAAGTGCAGCTTCGCTACGCCGGCAAGCGCCTCGGGGCCAGACTTTGCCACGATAGATTTTGCGGCTGCGATTACGGCCGGCGAAGCGCCTTTGGGGAGCGTGGTGCCAAGGGCATCGCCGAGTTTTTTCAGCTTTGAAAGGAAACGTTCCCTCGCAAGCAAGGACGCCGCCGCGACGGCCATGTACCTTTCGGCGCGTTCTTCTTGAACGAGCTCGATGGAGGAACCTTTCTCCATTAGTTTGGCCTTGACGTATCTTGGGTTGCCGAATTTGTCAGAAATCGCGACCGGGCAAGGGGTTTTTCTAAGAAGACTCTCCAGCGCCCTCGCATGTCCCCACGCGAGCAGATTGTTCAGGTTCTGCTTCTCGCCGCGAAACTGCCCGTACAACTCATTGTAACGGGAAGGAGAGATCTCTACGATGGCGTAGCGATCGCGGCAAGCGACACGGATGGATTGCGCAAGTTTGATGCAGCGCTCGTCGGACAGTTCTTTCGAGTCGCGGACGCCCAGGCTGCGCATGGCGCGTTCGGTCTCCTCCGAAAGGCATACAGCTGCTATCACTAATGGTCCGAAGTAGTCACCTTTTCCGGATTCGTCGATTCCGGCGTAGGGGTAGCGTGGCGCAGCCGCGGGAGACTCCGGGCCGGCCGTCGGCTCAGGCGCCTTCGCGCCAGGAAATCCGTTTTTCGGCAGGCCGCCAAACCTAAGGGCCGTGGCAGCTAGATCGGCAAGAAGGACGCCCGGCTTTCCCTGTATGACCAATTTGCCCGAAGAGTACTGCCTTACCACAACACTCTCAGGTCCGCGGTTTACTCGAAAGGCGTAGTCGCAATACTGGACCGACTCCATCTCCACCGGTCCGAAAGCCATCAACGCACTTTGCGCCCCGGCCAGCAGATGGCGAGGTATCAACGTCGTGAAGCTCTTCTGGTCGTTTTGGTTCGACAATGTAGCACACCTCGCATTGTAGAACTCGCAGCCTCGCCACATCTTACCATCTGGAGCCGCGTTCGCGTATCGCTTTCGGGGGAGTCGGATGCCCGGCACATTGAGCATACCGGCGGGGCGGACCGCATCATCTGAACTA
>CAZMEF010000114.1:0-5716 GCA_964565305.1 uncultured Eubacteriales bacterium
GCCCCTAACAGGCTCTTCCTCCGGTTTCTCCTCTCCCAATGCCGCTTCCAAAAGAAGCGGCCTTTTTATCGCTCTGCCTCTTGATCTTTTCTAGGTGAAGCGGGAGATCCCTTCCGGACCGGTCAGGGTCTGTCCTTCAAAAGCAGATACGCCCCTGTTATGAAGAGTGCCGCTCCCACATATTTCGACCAACCCATCTGGAACCTCTGCCCTGTAGCTCCGATGGCGTCGAGAGCGAGAGCCGCGGTGATCTGTGATGCAACGATGGCGGTCGTCGCGACCCCGACGCCGACCTTTCCGATGCTGACGAGCACAGAACATATGATCACCACGCTCAAGGGCCCGCCGAGGAACGACCACCATGGCGCGCCTAGAGCTTTCCTTATGTCCCCGCCGGAGATCCCCGATATCAAAACCCCTGCAAGGATGAAAGATCCGAGCACGTGTACTATGAATGAAGCTTCAAACGAGCCAACGCGTTTCCCCAAAACGGCGTTGAGCGTGCCTTGAACGGCCATGGACACGCCGGCAAGGGCGGCAAGGATCAAAGGAAGGACGCGCAACGATGCACCTCCGAAGTTGCGGCAAAGGGATTAGTCCGCATCACTTGGGTAGTATAGCACCGGACAACGGCTACAAATCCTAGAACAAACCCACACGACAGGGGGAACACCGATGTACTTCTTGGATAACGTCAGGACGGACTTGGCGGTGGAACGCGCCGAACTTGCGGGGCAGCGTCCCGGAGCGCCGGTACCGGGTCTAGATATACGAGAAGAAACCCTGGACGGGATGAAACTCACGCGAGTTCAGGTGTCAACGCCGGGGGCGGCGGAGCAAGTGGGAAAGCCCCCGGGCCGCTACTTCACGCTGGAATGTCCGGACCTCAGGTTCAGGAGCAGAACAACCCTAAAGGACGTCGCCGAAACCATAGCGCGCGAAATAAGCATTTTGGCCGGCTTGCCGCGTAAAGGCGATGTGCTCATCGTGGGGCTTGGAAACTGGCAAGCTACACCCGACGCTTTGGGGCCGAGAGTGATATCCCAGCTTATGGTCACCCGGCATCTCCGGGATTTTGTGCCGGCCGAACTGGGAGGAAGGCTGAACCCTGTGGCGGCCATCTCGCCGGGGGTTCTGGGCATAACCGGCGTCGAAACAATAGACATCGTGAAGGGCGTGGTGGACCAGGTAAAGCCGGAGTTGGTCATCACGGTCGACGCGCTTGCCGCAAGGTCCACAAGTCGTCTTCTGACGACGATTCAAGTCGCGGATACAGGCATCCAACCAGGCTCGGGCGTAGGCAACAAGCGTCCGGGCATTAACTTTGAATCCCTTGGACTGCCTGTGCTCGCGATAGGCGTACCTACTGTGGTGTCCGGAGTCTCCATCGCCCTCGATACACTCGAGAACTATTTCGGAAAACACAATCCGCACGCGCACGTCACGTCCGATCTTGTGCGTGGGTTCTTGGGCGAAGAACTTAAGGACTTGATGGTGACCTCCAAAGACATCGACGTGGAAATTTTGGAAATGTCGAAATTACTGGCATCGGCGTTGAATAGGGCGACCCAGCCCGCGATTAGCGAGGACGAAATGCTGGACTACCTCCAGTGACGACGCCCCCGCGCCCGAACGGGAGGAGCGGCCCTCGCCGCTCCTCTTCTTCTCACCCAATCCCGCCTTACTTGCTTACGTGCTGGCTGGCAAGGGCCTGCTCGGCTACTTCGATCATTCTCCTCACCATGTGCCCACCGACCGAACCGCAAAGCCTAGAGGGGACCTCGCCCCAGTACCCGTGAAGAGGTTGAACGCCCAACTCGGTCGCCACCTCATTACGGAAGGCATCCAAAGCCGCCCGGGCCGCGGGAACGGCCGCGATGTTTCTTTTCTGTCCGACTCCCATTTCTTCACCTCCCTTCTTATTCGAAACTTATTATGTTCACTTGAGGCGGCGTTATTCTGACAAATTTTGCTGGTCGACATGGCAAGATTTTCAAAAATCGTAGACAAGCGGGAATACAGCGACATGAGGCCATGGGCCCCTAACGCGAACGTCCGTAGGTGAGTAGGTCCCCGTAGCGGCGGGCTACGGTCTTGAGCAACTTTCCTTCGGCGCCGGTTGCCGGACCTCCAACTATGCGCCGGGCCTCGTCGCGGGCCCGCGCAATGTCGTCCAAGGAGAGCGATAGATCGCTAAGACGCGTTTCGCCGTGCCCGTGCTGCTGAAGTCCAAAGAACTGCCCGGGGCCCCGGTTCTTCAGGTCGAGTTCGGCCACCACAAACCCGTCGGTGTTACCCTCCAGTGCCAGAAGCCGTTCTCTCGCCTCGCCTTTCGAGTCGGATATTAGATAGCAGTAGGAATCTGTTCCCCCGCGCCCCACTCTGCCTCTCAGCTGGTGCAAGCTCGCAAGCCCAAAGGAACCGGCGTCTTCGATCACCATGCAGGTCGCGTTGGGAACGTCTATGCCGACCTCGATGACCGTGGTCGAGACCAGCGCATCGATCTCGCCCCGGGTGAAATCTTGCATCACGCGATCTGATTCCTCCCGCCCCAGAGAACCGTGAACGATGCCCAATCGAAGTCCCTTGAGAAAACCCGCTTGTAGTTCCTCAAGAACATTTTCAGCGGCCTTGCGGTCCGACTTACCCTCTCTGATGGTGGGGCAGACTACGTAAGCTTGGCGTCCGCGCTTAACCTCGGCCATCACCTTCTTGTACGCGACGGCTCGACGCGACTCGGTCAGGACCTCTGTGCGCACCGCTTTCCTTCCGGGCGGAAGCATGTCGATCACGCTGATGTCAAGGTCGCCGTAAAGCGTCAGCGCGAGCGACCTGGGGATGGGCGTTGCGCTCATGACAAGAACATGTGGAGAAAAGGCGTTGCCCAGCGGAAGTGAAAGGCGCTGCCGCACGCCGAACCTGTGTTGCTCGTCGGTGACCACCAAACCAAGCCTGTGCCAGCGAACTGCGGGTTCCAACAAGGCGTGGGTGCCTATGACGAGTTGAACGGCCCCTGACCGGATGTCCCCAAGTGCCGCTTCCTTTTCCTTAGGCGTTAGAGAACCGGTCACAAAGCCGATCCTGCACAGATCCCCGCACAACGACTCAAGGGTCCGTTTGTGCTGCCTGGCCAACACTTCGGTAGGGGCAAGCAGAACACCCTGGTACCCGTTCCCAACGGCAGCCAGGAGAGCGTAGGCGGCCACGACAGTCTTGCCGCTGCCCACGTCGCCTTGAAGAAGCCTGTTCATCACTGTTCCGCGCCGTAAGTCCCCTTCCAAATCTCCAATAGCGCGTTCTTGCGCCCCGGTGAGCCGGAAAGGAAGGGCGCCAAGAAACCGGCGGGCCAACTCGAGGTTCTCAAAGGGCTCCGGCCCTTTCGCCGACTCCGACTCCTTCCGCATGGACATGAGCGCGATCTGAAGCAGCAAGATCTCGCAAAAGGCGTGAGTGCGTCTGGCTTTCTGCCAGTCGCGCGCGTCATGCGGCAGGTGTATCGCCCTGTAGGCATCAGCGAGAGGGATATAGCCGTGACGGTCCAGTATGTCCGGCGGAACAGAAGCCGGAACCTTGTCGGCGTAGGAGGCGGCGGCTTGTCCTATTATTTTTCGCAGCGACTCGGAGGTCATCCCGGACGTGGCGTGATAGACCGGGACAATGGGTCCCTTTAGCAAATCTCCCTCGGCCTGCTGCCAGATCGGGTGCGCCATCTCCAGGCCGCCCCTCCGCCATTCAACCCTCCCCGACGCGACCATCCTCGCGCCTATAGGAAAACTTTGATAGACGTAGGGCATATTGTACCAGACCAACCCGATGGTGCCTGTGCCGTCGCCCAACTCCACCGACAACGCGCGGCCACGACGGCTGCCGAAAAACTTGCGAGACATGACGACCCCCAAAACCGTAGCTTCGTCTCCCGGCTTTATGTCGGCCAAAGCCACCACGCTTGAGAAGTCATCGATCCTAAAAGGGAAATAGTCCAAGAGATCCATAACGGTGCGGATCCCAAGAGACGCCAAGAGGCCGGCCTTTTTGGGGCCGACCCCTTTCAGGAATCGCACGGGATCCCCCAGCGAAGGGCCGTTAAGCACGCTCATTCAACTGAGACTATGTAGTAGTAAAGTGGCTGGCCCCCGGCTTGGAGTTCGATTTCGACGTCGTCTCTTGCGATTTCGCGAAGCGTCGAAGCTGCTGTTTCGGCCGTGTCATGCGAAACGTCGTTGCCGTAATAGACGGTGATCACTTCGTCGTCTGAACGGACCATCGCCTTGACCACTTTTGCCAAGACGTCTTCGGGGCTTTGGCCAACGAACTCGACCTTGCCATCCACAAGGCCAAGGATATCGCCCTGCTTCATGGCGTGCCGGCCGAATTTTCCGTCGCGGGCCGCGTACGTTATCTCCCCTGTCTTCACTCTTTTGAGGGCTTTAGACGCCCTCTTCAAGTTCTGCTCCATGTCCTCTCCGAGATTTAGAGACAGAAGAGCGGAGATGCCTTGCGGTATGGTCTTTGAAGGGACGATATACGTGTTGCGGCCGGTCAGCTTTTTGGCCTGTTTGGCCGCAAGAAAAATGTTGCCGTTGTTGGGGAGAAAGATCGTCTTCTTGGCGTTGATGCTCTTCACGGCTTCCGCGATGGCGGCCGTGGAAGGATTCATGGTGGTTCCGCCGTCCAGAACAAGATCGCACCCCAAGCTGTACATGATGTCTCGAAGGCCGTCCCCGGTCGCGACCGATATGATGCCGGTCTCTTTGGGAGGGACGGGCACATCGGCGACCTCCGCGACTCCCATGCGTTCGCGAGGGAGAGACACAGTCTTGCAGCCTCCCTCGTAACCTGCCGCAGAACCCCCGGCAACGGCCGCCTTCAGCAGTTTGGCGGAGGAAGCCTCATGAGCCTGCTCGATCATGTTGTCCACTGTCACTTGTGACAAGGTTCCGTACTGTAGACAAAGTGTAAGGACTTCCCCCGGAACCTTAGTGTGGATGTGAACGCGCAGCAACTCCTCAGATCCCACAACTAAGAGAGAGTCGCCCAGGCGCTCAAGGCGAGACCGTATCTGAAGTTGGGGCAAGGCTCTGCCTGTAATGAGAAGCTGCGTATCGTAAGGGTTTTCTATATCGATGGGATCCCCGGCGCCTCCGGCGATGACGGATTCTGACAAACGGTCCGGTTCTGACACCAAAACCTCGCCGGCCTTGGAAGCAGAGAAGGATTGAAGGGCCCCCTCGATGATGTAGACTAGACCTTTGCCTCCTGCGTCCACTACCCCCGCCTGCTTGAGGACGGGCAGAAGATCCGGGGTCTCCGCGAGGACCGATTTGGCTCGCGAGAGCGCCCCCGAAAGGACCTCTGGCACGCCCGAATCGTCAGCCGCGACTTCCTTGGCGCCATCACGAAGGCCGCGAAGGACGGTGAGGATGGTCCCCTCAACGGGCTTCATGACCGCCTTGTACGCGGTTGAAACCGCCTCATCAAGCGCCGATGCGATCTCTGACGCGGCAGCGTTTTCTTTGCCCGCAAAGTACCTGGCGATCCCCCGGAAAATCTGGGACAGGATCACCCCCGAGTTCCCCCGGGCCCCCATGAGCGCGCCGTGACTTGCCTGTTCAGCAGCCTCGGATAGACTCGAGCCGGTCAGGCTCAGGACGCTGTCCGAGGCGGATGACAGGGTCAAGTACATATTAGTGCCTGTATCCCCGTCAGGAACCGGGAA
>CAZMEF010000114.1:5726-5966 GCA_964565305.1 uncultured Eubacteriales bacterium
CTTCTTTCTTCCTATCCGACAGATAACCTTTGGCGGAAATGATAAGCTTGCGGAACAATATGCCGTCTAGCAGCCGTTCTGTCATGGTCAGCTCCCTGAGTTTCCTTGAAGCCTTATGCCTTGTACGTTGACCGTTACTTTCGCCACGCGAAGCCCCGTGGCTTTCTCCACGGTATACCGGACCTTGTCGACCATCATGCGCGCCACTTCATTTATCCGGACGCCGTACCCCACTATGAC
>CAZMEF010000114.1:5976-6214 GCA_964565305.1 uncultured Eubacteriales bacterium
GGAGAGATCTATGTAAACCGAGGCGCCGTCGACCGTGACGGCAACCCCTCTTGAAAGGTTCTCCTTGCCCAGAAGTTCCGAAATCCCATCCGTCATCTTTCGTCCCGCCATGCCGACGACGCCGTAGCATTCTATCGCCGCGGCGCCCGCGATGGTGGCGATGGCCTCCTCCGAGAGAGTGAGCCTTCCGAACCCGGTATCCACTTCTTTACCGTCCATGGGCAGCACGCTCACGATC
>CAZMEF010000115.1:0-6171 GCA_964565305.1 uncultured Eubacteriales bacterium
ATTAAAATCCTTCCCGGCGACAGAGTCCTCCTGGAGCTGTCACCTTACGATCTTACCCGCGGCAGGATCACAAGGCGGATGAAATAGCGTTCTGGGCGAAGTGTCCCCAGAAGAGGGGGTTCCTATCGTGAAGGTGAGACCTTCTGTGAAAAGAATGTGTGAGAAGTGCCGTATCATCAAGAGGCACGGCAGGGTAATGGTTCTTTGCTCCAATCCTAAGCACAAGCAGAAACAGGGTTAGCAGGGGGTGAGGTAATGGCTCGCATTTCCGGAGTGGACTTGCCGAGAGATAAGAGGGTGGAAGCCGCCCTCCCGTATATTTTCGGAGTCGGAGCGACGAGGGCTAAAGAAATACTGAGCAAGACCGGCGTAAACCCAGATACCCGCGTCAGGGATCTTACCGAGGAAGAGGTCGCGCGCATCAGGGAGTATATCGACCGGAGTTTCAAGGTTGAAGGTGACCTAAGGACGGAGACGCAGCTCAACATCAAGAGGCTCATCGACCTTGGGACGTACCGGGGCCTTCGTCATAGGAGAGGCCTTCCTGTGAGGGGTCAAAGAACCCAGACCAACGCGAGGACCAGGAAAGGCCCGAAACGAACGGTCGGAATAAGACGGAAGAAGTAACGGCAGGGAGGCGCGATCTAGTTTGGCTAAGAAAGAACAGCGGCCTACAAGAAGAAGAGAACGAAGGGTCGTGGAGAAGGGCATCGCCCATATCAGATCGACCTTCAATAACACAATGGTCAGCATCACTGATACCCAAGGAGGTACCATATCCTGGTCCACCGCGGGGAAGCAGGGTTTCAAGGGCTCGCGTAAGAGCACCCCGTTCGCGGCCCAGCTGGCTGCCGAAACCGCTGCCAAGGTCGCAATCGACCAGGGCATGAAAGAGGTCGAAGTTATGGTGAAGGGCCCGGGCTCGGGCAGGGAGTCGGCCATCCGCGCTCTACAGGCTGCCGGTCTTGAAGTGACAATCATAAAGGATGTCACTCCTGTCCCGCACAACGGGTGCCGGCCGCCCAAAAGGCGAAGGGTGTAAGGAGGCACACAATGTCAAGGTACACGGAAGCTTCCTGCAGGCTTTGCAGGAGAGAAGGCCAAAAGCTCTATTTGAAGGGCGATAAGTGTTTCACAAAGTGCACGTTTGAAAAGCGAAGCTCGCCCCCCGGGTTTCACGGCAGAGTTCGCAGGCCGAGCGAGTACGGCACCCAGCTCAGGGAAAAGCAGAAGGCCCGTAGGTTCTATGGGATCGGCGAGAAGCAGTTCAGGAACTATTTCGTTGCAGCCATTAAGACTAGAGGCGTGACAGGGAAAGCGCTCATGATACTTCTTGAGCGAAGGCTTGACAACGTCGTCTATCGCGCCGGGTTCGCTCACTCGCGGAAAGAAGCGAGGCAGTTTGTGGGCCACGGGCACATTGAGGTAAACGGGCGTAAGGTGGACATAGCATCGTATCTCATCTCCGCCGGTGATGAGATCGCCGTTCGCCCCAGGGCCTTGAAATCAGACAAGTTTAAGGCCATGGCAGAAGGTTTGGCCGGGCACAACGTGCCTGCCTGGATGTCTCTAGATGCCCAGAACTGGAAGTGCACGATTCTAAGACTGCCGGAGCGCGACGAAGTGGACGCGCCGGTGGACGAACGCCTTATAGTCGAGCTTTACTCCAAGTAGGCGTCTTGACCGCTTATGCCTTGAAAGTGAAGGGGGCACTGCTGTAGTGTTTAACGTGTTCGAAGATACCAAAGTGGAGTGCGAGGAGATATCGTCCGACAAGCGATACGGGCGGTTCGTGGTCGAGCCGCTGGAGGCCGGTTACGGCGTAACCATCGGAAACTCGCTCAGAAGGGTGCTTTTATCCTCTCTCCCGGGGGCAGCGGTCACAAGGCTTTCCATCGAGGGCGTCCTTCATGAGTTTTCGACAATAGCCGGCGTTCGAGAAGACGTCACCGATATCATCCTGAACTTGAAAAAGCTTGTGGTGCAACTCCACAGTCCCGGTCCCAAAATGGCCAGATTGGAAAAAGAGGGGCCCGGAGAGGTTACGGGATACGACATAATCTCCGATGCGGACCTGGAGGTCAAGAACCCTGACATTCACATCGCAGAACTGGATCAGGACGGGCGTCTTTTCATCGAGTTTACGGTCGCTGAGGGGACGGGCTACGCGACAGCGGAAACGAACAAGGAGCCGAACCAACCCATAGGGATGATCGCGATAGATTCCCGGTTCACCCCGGTCACGAGAGTTAATTACACAGTTACGGACACCCGGGTGGGACAGCGGACGGACTACGATAAACTCACTATCGAAGTCTGGACGGATGGAACCATCCGCCCGGAAGAAGCGCTTCAACGGGCCGCCGACATCCTCATCAACCATTTTGGGCTGTTTGTCGACCTGCCGGATAGGGTCAGAGACGACACAGAGGATGTCGAAGACCAAGAAAAGACCGAGGTCGAAAGGGCTTTGGAAACCACCATCGATGAGCTTGAGCTTTCTCAGCGCGCTTACAACTGCCTGAAGAAAGCGGGCATCAATCAGGTCGGTGAACTTATCCAGAAGACCGAAGAAGAGATATCCAAGATACGTAATATGGGCAAGAAATCCCTTGAGGAAGTAAGGATCAAGCTCGCCGAAAAGGGACTCGCTTTCCGCCCTGAGGAAGAGTAAGGGGGAAAAAACCTTGAGCCATTCGCGATTTGACCGCCCTATGGGCCAGCGCAAAGCCCTCATGCGTGGCCTGGTTACGTCGCTTTTGAAAGCGGAACGCATCGAAACCACCGTGACCAAGGCCAAAACGACGCAAATGCTCTCAGAAAAAATGATTACCTTGGCCAAAGAGGATAATCTCGCGTCGCGTCGCCAGGCGCTTGCGTACCTTTACGATGAAGACGTGGTCACCAAACTATTCGAGACTTTGGGCCCCAGGTACGCCCACCGCCAGGGCGGCTACACCAGGATCTTGGAAACCCACAACAGGCGGGGGGACGGCGCTCCCATGGCCATACTCGAACTGATCAAACCGTCAAAGTAGGGACCTGACCATGGTCGCCGGAAGCGGAACGGATGTTATTGTAGTCAAGGATCTTCATCACAAGTACCAAGTTGGCGACAAAGAGGAAATCCAGGCGCTGGCCGGGGTGGATATCGAGATCTCACGGGGAGAGTTCCTCGTGATCATCGGGCCCAACGGATCGGGCAAGTCCACCTTGGCCAAACATTTTAACGCCCTGCTTCTCCCCGACAGCGGCGATGTGGTCGTTTTTGGGATGAACACCAAGGATCCCTCTCTTACGTGGGACATCAGGCGCAGCGTCGGCATGGTCTTTCAGAACCCTGACAACCAGATCGTAGCCACCGTCGTAGAAGAAGACGTGGCGTTCGGGCCCGAGAACCTGGGAGTGCTTCCCGCCGAGATCCGGACTAGGGTTGACAGAAGTCTGGAGTTCGTGGGCATGTCTTCCGAGAAGCGCCGAGCCCCTCACCTTCTTTCGGGCGGGCAGAAGCAGCGGGTCGCTATCGCCGGGGTAATGGCTATGGAACCACGCTGCATTGTGTTGGACGAGCCGACGGCCATGCTCGATCCCAGGGGCCGCGAAGAAGTGATGCGCACAGTGCGGCAGCTCAACCGGGACGTGGGGCTCACAGTCATCCACATAACTCACTACATGGATGAGGCCTTGTTTGCCGATCGGGTCCTGGTCATGGACAGCGGCAAGATCGTTATGGAAGGCACCCCGAAAAAGGTGTTCTTGGAAAAAGAGAAGCTTCAAACGTTAGGACTTGACGTTCCGGCTTTGGGCAAGCTCTCGCTCTTGCTCGCTTCCGCGGGAGTTCACGTTAGGCCGGATGCCCTCTTAGTAGATGAACTGGTGGATGAGCTATGCCAATTGAAGTCAAAGAGCTAAGCCATGTGTACAACCGGGGAAGCGCCTCTGAAGCGCTCGCCCTATCGGACGTTTCTTTCCGGGTAGAGGACGGAGAGTTTGTCGGGCTGATTGGACCTACAGGTTCGGGCAAGTCTACCTTGATCCAGCACTTCAACGGGCTGTTGAAGCCTTCTTCCGGCCAGGTTCTTGTGGACGGCGCCGACATTTGGGCGAAGGGTACGAGCCTCAGACCGCTAAGACAGAAGGTAGGATTGGTCTTCCAGTTCCCCGAACAACAGGTGTTCGAGGAAACCGTTCGAGACGACATCGCTTTTGGACCCAAAAACCTGGGGCTATCGGGCGCCGAGATCGAGGAACGAGTGGAGAGTGCCCGGCAAATGGTGGGCTTGCCTAAGGACTTGCTTGGGAGATCCCCTTTTGAGCTTTCAGGCGGCCAACTCCGCCGGGTTGCCATAGCGGGGATCGTCTCTATGGACCCGAAGGTGCTCGTGCTTGACGAGCCTGCTGCGGGGTTGGACCCCCGCGGGCGCGACGATGTGTTGAACAACGTGAAAAAGATGCACGAGTCGGGGATGACGGTCGTGCTCGTTTCGCACAACATGGAGGATGTGGCCAGGCTCTCGGAGAGGCTTTTGGTCCTAAACCGGGGGCGGCTTGTCGCCGACGGGACGCCAAGGGAAATCTTTAGCCGCTCTTCGTTTTTGAAGGAGATTGGTCTCAGGCCTCCTGTGGTGGTCGCGCTGATGGAAAGCCTTAGGGGCCAGGGATGGGACGTGAAGTCCGACGTAATGAACGTCCAAGAGGCGTATTCGGAGATAGTTCGCGAACTTGGGCTAGAGGGGAGGGGCGCGGTGTGATCGGCGGCGGAGCCATAATGGGCCAGTATTACCCGGTCAAATCGCCTATCCACTCCATGGATCCCAGGGTCAAGATAGGCATCGCCATCGTCTTCATGGTGGCCCTTTTCCTCGGAAACAATTTCTGGGCGTTTCTGGTGATGGGCGCCTTCGCCTTACTTGCCATCGCTCTGTCCAAAGTGCCTTTTCGGATGATCACCAGGGGACTCCGGCCTATCCTTTTCATACTGATCTTCACCATGGGTCTGCACCTCTTCCTGACGCCGGGGCAGCCCATCTTTACGGTTTGGCGCATAACGGCGACATGGTCGGGGTTGGTTCAAGGGCTCTTCATCGGCCTGCGCTTGGTCATACTTATCATGTTCACCTCTCTTTTGACCTTGACCACATCCCCAATCGAGTTGACAGATGGTCTGGAGGATATCCTCAAGCCTTTTGCGCGAATAGGGGTGCCCGCTCACGAGCTTGCCATGATGATGACCATTGCGCTGCGATTCATTCCGACGCTCATGGAAGAGGCGGAAAGGATCATGAAGGCTCAGATGGCAAGAGGGGCGGATTTCGAATCAGGTAACATTGTGAAGAGGGCCAAAAGCCTTGTCCCGCTGCTGGTTCCTCTTTTTGTGAGCGCCTTCCGGAGAGCGGACGACCTGGCAATGGCCATGGAATCTCGCGGCTACCGCGGAGGCGAAGGCAGGACCAGGATGAGGGTTAGCAAAGTTACGTTGAGGGATTACGCGGCGTTGGCCGCTTTGTCGTTGGTGCTTTTGGCGGTTTTCTACGTCAGGGTAAGATTCGGGCCGGTTATGACAAGGCCTTTGTAACGGTGCCGAACGGGGGGTGGTGACTTTGGACGAGCGAGGCCGGCGTCTCCTCATGAGGGTTCAGTACGATGGAACTGATTTCGCCGGTTTTCAGCGGCAGAAATCGTCGCGCACCGTTCAGTCCGCCCTTGAAGCGTGTTTGGCAGAGCTCCTGGGTCACCCTGTCACCGTTAGGGCAGCGGGCCGGACAGATGCCGGGGTCCACGCGCGAGGGCAAGCCGTGTCGTTTGTGACGGCGGCCACCATCCCGACAGAGAAGATCCACTTGGGGCTGAACCCGATGCTACCTCGAGACGTGGTGGCAGGCGAGTGCCGGGAAGTTGACATCCGTTTCGATCCGCTAAAGGACGCCCTGTGGAAGACGTATTGTTACCGGTTTTGGCGAGGCCCCGGGCAGGACGTTTTCTGGTCTAGGTATTCTTTGCCTTATGACAGGGATCTGGATTTCGAGTTGATGGAATCCGAAGCGGCTATCCTTGTCGGGAAGCATGATTTTGCCGGGTTCAGGGCGAAAGGTTCGTCGGCCCTGACCACGGTCAGGGAAGTCCGTCAGGCTCTGTGGCGCCGGGTCGTGACTCCGCGAGGCGAATTGTGGG
>CAZMEF010000116.1:0-6169 GCA_964565305.1 uncultured Eubacteriales bacterium
ATTTCGTTGGGGGACACAGTGAACTGCTGCATGAACGCGGGATATGCGTACCCGCCGAGAAAACTCAGGATAACCAGGCTCGCCGCCGCGTAGCCCACCCATTTGAAGCTCCTGACGACTATTCCCATTATCGATATGGCGGCTCCGGCTAGCGAGACGACGACCAGCAGTTTTAGGGCGGGGACCTGGGCGTGAATATCGGTGTAAGAAGCCCCGAACGCCGCCCCTCTCGGCGAGTACATAAGGTCCCACATGCTAATCCGGTAAGCCCACGCTTTTAGGCCGAAGAGTATGGCCGCCAGCACCGATAAATGCGTCCGTGCCCTGCGATCGATGGCAAGCCTTCTGGGGGCGAACCGAAACTCCCCGAGAAGGAAATAGGCCACTCCCGAAACCGCCGCCGCAGCCAGCACGGCGACCCAAAGATGCTGTTGGATAAGCCTTAAGAACGGCAAGGCGAAAATGTAGAAGCCGGCGTCTTTTCCGAAGAACGGATCGGTTATCCCGAAGGAAGACCGGTTAAGGAAAGCGAGGACAACGTGCCATTGCGAATAAGCCGCAAGCCCTCCCATGACCCCGATGACAGCAGAGGCCAGGAGAACCAGCTTCCCAAGCCTTCGGGTGAACGAAACCGGCACCGGCATCACCAAAGCGCCCACCAAAGTGACCTCTGTTCTGCCCCAAAGAACCGCTTTTAAGTTGACGTACGCTACTAGGAAAAAGAACAATCCGCCGAGGATCCCCACGGTCACTTTCGTCCACAGGATTTTCGTGAACACCGACAGGTATCCGGTCTCATCGAACCACAGCACGTCGGTGTAAAACACCGCGACGGCCGTGCCCAAAAGGCCGATGGCGATCACTAGTCCTATGAGAGCGTAAAGCCACCGTGTCCTCTGCATATCCTAACCCCCTAGTCTTGGGCCCGGGGTGACAGTATTTCTTCCCAGTTCTTGAAGTACTGCTCTTTGGTGTAAGGCGGCACGAATTCCCGGAGCACCCGCTTCGCCTCTTTCGCGTCGTCCCACAGAAGATCGGCCGCCGTAAGCGCCAGAATCTTGGCCGGAAGGATGTAGGCGTCATACTGGTTGTCGATGGCAAACCGTTCGGAATGGCCCGCGCCTTTGGAACCGGCGCAAGAAGGGTGAATGGCGGGCATGACGTGCATCAGATCGCCGATATCCGACGAGCCGGACCCGTGGCCTCCGTCCGACACGCCCGCTTCGCCTACAAGCCTGACGGCGTTCGCCTTCGCCACTTGGGCCAGGGGCTCGCAGTTGAGCCTGGGAAGGTAGCCCGGCAGTTCGTCCACGTTCACTTCCGCGCCGATAGCGATAGCCCCGGCCCGGAGAGCCCTGTTGACCTTGTCGCTCGCGTCCTTGATGGCTTCCATGTTGCTTCCCCTGACGTAGGTTTCCATCCGCACGTCCGCCGGGATAACGTTCACCAGGTCTCCGCCTTTTGTGATTATCGGGTGGACCCGGATGTGGTCCTCGTCCCTAAACGTTTCTCTTTGAAGGTGGATGGCCGTAAGCCCCAAAAGCGCGGCGTTCAGTGCGTTCACTCCCCGGTCGGGCGCCGCGCCGGCGTGGGACTCTACCCCTTTGTATCTCACGATCTTGCCAACAAAACCGTTTGAAGTCCCGCCAACCGAAACCTTGTGCTCTCCCTCGAAAGAGCCCATGTGGATCATCATCGAAATGTCCACATCGTCGAAGAATCCGTTTGCCAATAGCTCTTGCTTGCCGCCGAAGAAACGTATCTTCCCTTGGTCTCTAAGCTTTTGACGGTACTCTAATTCGACAAATTCCTCGGCCGGAACCCCCAGAAAAGTCACGGAACCCGCCAGGTGCTCCGATGCGCCCGAGAGGACGAGGCCCATAGCCGCGCCCAACATTCCTGCAACCTGCCCGTTGTGCCCGCAGGCGTGGGCGGCGCCTGTGGCGCTATCGGCGTGAGGGTGACCGGGACACACGACGGCGTCCAGTTCTCCCATAATGCATATATTCGGGCCCGGTTCTTTGCCTCGCATGACCGCCGCCACGCCTGTTATTCCGAGGTTTCTCTTCACGGAAAAGCCGAGCCCGGCCAAGGTACGGGCGACAATGTCCGACGTCCGGTGTTCCTTGTAGCCTAGCTCCGGATGGGCAAAAATGTCGTCGCCGATCTCGATGATCTGCTCTGCCTTCTCGTCTATTCTTGCCTCGATCTTCAATTTGAGATCTTCTTTTGTCATTTCCACTAATTCTCCCCGCCTTATGGGGTGTTATCCAAAACCTGCCGTAGTCCCGGACGACTATTTCAGCATGGGCGTCTTCAGTCCGTGCCGCTTCGCGGCTGCCTGCGCGCTCTCATAGCCGGCGTCGGCGTGCCTCACGACCCCTATGCCGGGATCCGTATCCAGGACACGCTCGAGCCGCCAGCGGGCGTCGTCGGAACCATCGGCGACGATCACCATTCCCGCGTGGATCGAAAGCCCTATGCCCACCCCGCCGCCGTGATGCACCGAAACCCAGCTCGCTCCCGACACGGCGTTTGTGAGCGCGTTCAGGATCGGCCAGTCCGCTATGGCGTCTGAACCGTCTTTCATGCTCTCGGTTTCCCTATAAGGAGACGCGACGGACCCGGTATCCAGGTGGTCCCTGCCGATGACGATAGGCGCTTTGAGAGTCCCGTCCTTGACCATTTCGTTAATGCGAAGGCCGAATTTCTTGCGTTCGCCGTATCCTAGCCAGCAAACCCTCGAAGGCAGACCTAGGAACGGAACATGTTTCTCCGCCTTTTCGATCCAGCGTTTCAGCGTGGCGTTCTCCGGGAACAACTCCAAGACGGTGCGATCGGTAGCGTAGATATCTTCCGGATCGCCCGAGAGCGCCGCCCACCTGAAGGGCCCCTTGCCTTCGCAAAACAGCGGGCGGATGTAAGCGGGCACGAATCCGGGATAGGAAAACGCGCCGCCGAACCCTGCGGTTTGGGCTTGGCCCCGCAAGTTGTTTCCGTAATCAAACACAATGGCGCCTCGCTTTTGCATTTCCACCATGGCCTCGCAATGCTTTCGCATGGAATCCATGGAGCGCCTAACGTACTCGTCCGGGTCTTTTTCTCGGAGCGCGTTCGCTTCTTCAAGAGACATGCCGCCGGGCACGTATCCGCTCATGGCATCGTGGGCAGAAGTTTGATCCGTAACGACGTCCGGGATGATCCCCCGTTTGACGAACTCTGGGAAGATCTCGGAGGCGTTCCCCAAGAGCGCGATAGAGAGAGCTTCTCCCTTTTCGAGCGCATTTTTGGCCAGAGACAGCGCCTCTTCCAAAGTATCCGCTCTCGTGTCCACGAGTTTTTCCCTTAACCTTCGCTCAAGCCTCTTGGGGTCCACTTCGACGATGATCGCCACGCCGTCGTTCATGGTGACGGCCAGCGGCTGGGCTCCTCCCATCCCGCCCAAACCGGCTGTGAGCGTCAGCTTCCCCTTGAGGCTTCCGCCGAACTCGATATTGGCCAAAGACGCGAGCGTTTCAAAAGTGCCCTGCAAGATCCCCTGCGTCCCTATATAGATCCAGCTTCCGGCCGTCATCTGGCCGTACATGGTGAGTCCCTTGGCTTCCAGTTCCCAGAAGTCTTTCCACGTACCCCACTTGGGGACCAGCATCGCGTTGGATATGAGCACGCGCGGGGCCAAAGCGTGAGTCCTGAAAACGGCTACGGGCTTGCCAGATTGGATCAGCAAGGTTTCTTCGTCGCCCAACTCCTGAAGGGATTTCACGATCTGGTCAAAGCACTGCCAGTTTCGGGCCGCTTTTCCGGTGCCCCCGTACACGATGAGTTCATCGGGCTTCTCCGCCACTTCCAGGTTGTTCATCAGCATCCTAAGGGCGGCTTCCTGCTGCCACCCTTTGCAGGAAAGAGTTCGGCCCCTCGGGGCTTTGATGTTCCTACTCACCGTTGAAACCTCACTTTCTCTGTGTTCTTCACTTTGTCAGTTTCTCGATAATCTCTTGGACTCCTTCAGCATATGGCTTTGAAGCCACGTATGACGAGGCTTTCTTGGCCATAGGATGAGCGTTTTCGACACATGCGGACGTTCCCGCCCATTCAAGCATGTCCAGATCGTTCAGCCCGTCGCCGATGGCCAGGACCTCATTTGGACCCAAACCGTATCGCTTCGCGAGAAAGGATAGAGCGCTCGCTTTGGACACCCCCGGGGCCTGAAACTCGATCAGGTGCGGAAGGCTTCTTATGGCCTGCGTGTGTGGGAGCCATCGCTGCCCGTAGGATGCCAGAAAACCCTCCGCGTCCTCTTCGGGTATCCGCACCACAATCTGCGCCGGCGCTTTGCCCGAAAGAGCGCCGGGCGGAACGATGCCGATGCGGTATCCGATGGCGCGCGAGTACTGATCCGTCTCTTCCCCGGCCCATTCCGTCAACATGTCGCTTCCGAGGGTGAAGTAAAAGGGGACTCCAAGGCGTCTGAGTTCATTTGCGATCTCGTTCGATGTGCCCGGCTCCAACTTACGTTCCAGGAGGATAGGTCCGCGCGGCCAGGCGACCACCGCTCCCCCGTTGGCTATGACAGGAGCGGTGACCTCCAGCGTCTTCAAGAGCGGCTCCACCGAGCCCAGGACTCTGCCTGTCGCTATGGTGAAAAGCAAATCTTTGGAGCGAAGAAACCTCGCGACCCCGCAAGCCTTCTCTATCATTCGCTCTTCGGGCCCCAAAAGCGTGCCGTCAAGGTCGCACGCCACCAACTTCAGGCGTTGACATCCTTTCGAGGCCGTATGAAACTCATCGTTTGCCCGGCTAGCCACAGATCAAAACTCCCTACTTGAGAAGATTGAGGATTCGAGGTCCTATGCTTTCCACGGCTTTTTGAGCCTTGAGAGCTGTTTTCTCCGGCGGCTCCGCATGCGTGCCCTGCGCTTTGTACCACACTGTGTCGCCTTCGATCCGGAAGGTTCCGGGCCCGCCGTGGCGCTCGTTGCGGTTTTCCAAGTACTCTTGAAGTTCCTTCGGAATGCCGCTTTGCCGGTCGATCCTGACTACGGGGATGTCGAATTCCGGTAGAGTTGCTTCAAGAGCGGAACATACGTGGAGTTCGCAAAGTCCCCTAACGAGTTTGACCGAATCTTGCAAGATAACGACCTCGAAGCCGGCGTCGCGATATCGCTGCCACCTGTCAAGTTCGCCCATCGTCTCCTTCACCTCTATCTGCGATGCCCCCACCTTGTTCGCCCCGACCTTGCGACTGTATACTCGTACCATCGAAGGAGGGTGCCGGTGGACGGCGTCACGCTTTACTGTATACGCAAGGAACTGGCCGGATACCTTCCCATGAAGGTGCAGAAAATCGGGCAGCCGGAGTCATCGGTGCTGGTTTTCTCCCTATGGAACCGCAGCGACCGGAAGCGACTTGTGCTGAGCCTTCTCGGAAAGGACCCTTTCTTCGGTTTCTCAGAAGAGCGGCATCGAAACCCCGCCAATCCGCCCGGATTCTGTCTGGGCCTTCGCAAACGGTTGGAAGGCGGCCTGCTGACGGGGGTCCGTCAGCAAGGCATGGACAGGGTGCTTTACCTCGATTTTTCCGGCCACGACGACTTCGGCGACGTCGTACCGTTCACCGTCGTGTTCGACATGGCGGGGCGCGGGGCTAACATCGGTCTTTACCGGGGAGAGGGACCCGACGCCGGGTTCATCTCGGCCGCTTTGCCCGTTGACGGAATCCGCTTTAGGGCGGAACGACCTTACCTTCCTCCCGAACAAAAGTTCATTGTGACGACGGAAGAGGGCCGTTCCGGTCTAGGGCAAGCCCTCAAAGATTCCACCGGTCCGGCTTTGGGGAGCCTTTTAGGGAACGCAGAGGGTTTTGGGAGAGACCTTGCTTTGTCCGTCCTTCACGAAGCGGGATGCGACCCGGATGTCGCGCTTCCGGGCATCGCGGTCCCAGAAGTAATTGAGGTCTTAAAGACAGTGGCGGAAGACCTGGAAGAAATGCGTTTTGCGCCCGCGATTTACGAAACCGCAGGCGGAACTCGCTTCTGCCACGCGTTGCGATTGCGGCACCTTGGACCTTCGCGGACCTACCATACCGTGATGGAAGCCGTTACGGACTTGCGGGTTCGCGCGCTGGAAGAGCGCGAACTCCTAAATGCCCGTCGGGCCGCGTCTTCCTTGT
>CAZMEF010000117.1:0-6161 GCA_964565305.1 uncultured Eubacteriales bacterium
ATTGAAGTATTTCAGAGGGGCGGGGCCGGGGAACCGCGGGTTGATTCTTTGAAGTAAGCAGTTTGTTTCACGTGGAACATTTCTCGGAGCCTGCCTGTATAGGGGGCATATTTCAATGGGGATGTCGCTTCGTCCCACCTGGGCGAACATCGACCTCGAGGCGTTTCGTCAAAACCTTCTGGCCGTCTCCAGGGTATTAGGTAAGTCCACAGGGATTCTTCCCGTCGTCAAAGCCAACGCATATGGCATAGGCGCTATCGAGGCATCACGCATTGCGCTTTCCGTACCCAAGGTTATCGGTTTGGGGGTCGCCACTCCTGACGAGGCTTTGCAGATAAGAGACGCGGGTATGACAGAGTTGACGATCGTCCTTGGCCCCAGCACGCCTGGTGCCACGGTTACGCTTGTCGAGAGGGGGGTGTCCATAACTGTTGCCAGCCTTGAAGGGCTTTGGGCAGCCGCCGAAGCGGGAGCGAAGGCCGGCAAGAGAGCCGGTATCCATCTCAAGATCGACACGGGCATGAGCCGAATAGGGTTTCAAGTGGGGAAGCCGCTTGACGAAGCCATCAACTTGTACAAGAGCAGTTCACACCTTTACCTCGAAGGCGTGTTTACGCATTTTGCCAGCTCTGATACGGATAGAGACGCCACCGTCCGCCAAATCCGGTCTTTTGCTTTGGCAAAAGAACAGATAGAGTCGGCTGAAGTAAGGCCCCGATACTACCACTCGTCAAATTCGGCGGCCATTCTTGCATACCCCGAATCTCATCTCGATTTTGTTAGACCCGGGATCATCATCTACGGATCTGTGCCGCGTGGGGTGGATTCCGGTTCGGTCTCGATTGCGCCCGTGTTTTCATGGCACACGCGTGTCTCGCATCTCAAGACAATACCGGAAGGAACGGGAGTGGGGTACGGCCTCACTTATGTAGCGGATCGAGACATGGTGATCGCTACCCTTCCTGTAGGCTACGCGGACGGCTATCCCCGCTGTCTGTCAAACAGATCGTACGTGCTTGCTCATGGGAAACGTCTTCCCCTACGTGGAAGGGTCTGCATGGACCAGATGATGGTCGATGCCACCGCTGTTTCGGACATACGCGTGGGAGACCCGGTCACCCTTATAGGGGTCGACGGAGAACAGAGCATCACTGTGGACGAACTTGCCGACTTGGCAGGCACTATACCTCACGAGATATTGACGGGCATCTCGGCGAGGGTGCCTAGGATTTATGAGCCCTAGGACCGCTGTGTGTTGGCCCGGGTAGGGAGGAATCTGGCGGGTCGCGTCGAAAGAAAGACTTGGACAAGTCCCACCCCTTCGGTTCGTGGGCTTCTATTCCATTCTGGTGGTGCGTAAGGTGGAGGGATTCGGAGGGAATTCCAAGCCGGGCCGGTATGCCCCGGGCGGAATCCCAATAACAGAAAAGCCGAAACGGTACACCCTTATGGTTCTCCCTAATCAGGGCACGGGGAGCAGCAGGGCGTTGGGTTTCTCCAGTACTGCCGTCGTTGTCGCCGTCCTTTTGGTAGTTGCGGCGACCGCGACACTAACTTGGTTCATAGCCACTTACCGGGAGAACAACACCGAACTCGGTGAGCTTCGTTATCTTCACGAAGTGGCGGAAACGCAAAGACAGCAAATTTCGGCCTTGCAACAGGAGTTTCTGGAGTTGACGGAACGTCTCCGCCAATCTGAACTGGTTGCGGCCGACGCTTTGCAGATGCTCGACCGGGAAGGGCTACTCAAACAGTCATTTAGCGCGGATCTCTCTGTAGCTTCTCCAATCCGCGTCGCCGCTTTGTCTTCGCGCGACGGTCTTTCTAGCCCGCGGCAGCTTCTCAACAGAGACCTTGGAACGGCCCTATGCGCGCTCGAAGGGGTGACCGAGGGTCTGGATGAGCGTCTCTGCACTCTCTGTCTCGAATCTGATGCCTTGTTAGAGGAAGCGGCCCAAGCGGTCGACTACTTTCGGGCGAAACCCAATCTGTGGCCCGTCGAGGGGCGTGTGTCCTCGGAGTTTGGCAGCAGGAAGCATCCGATCACCGGCTGCAAAGATTACCATGAGGGCATAGATATTGCCGCTGCTTACGGAACCCCGATCATCGCCTCGGCGGATGGGGTTGTCACTTTCAGCGGGTATAAGAGCGGTTATGGCTATATGGTTTCCGTTAGCCACAAGTACGGGTTTGGAACTCTCTACGCACATTGCTCGCGTCTCCGGGTCAAACTTGGCCAAGAAGTGAAGCGTGGCGATGTCGTGGCCGATGTCGGTCAGTCTGGCAGCGCCACCGGACCACATGTCCATTACGAGGTGTTGGTCGACGGACGCTGGACAGATCCTAGAGGGTACCTGCCCTAAGTTAGGAGGACTCCTATGTTTAGCAAGTCAGAGCCTCCGGCGAAGCCTGGCACCTTCGAATCCCTGTTAGGCAAGAGCGTGGAGATCAAGGGCACAGTGAAGTCCAGGGGTAGCCTCCGCATTGAGGGTGCCGTTGAAGGCGCAGTCGAGACACTTGGGGATGTCGCTGTTTCTGCGGGCGCTGTACTAAACGCCAGTCTGAAAGCCCAAAATGCGACTGTTGCGGGCACCGTAACGGGAAACGTGTCCTGCTCTGGCAGGCTCGAATTGTACCCCACGGCCAAGGTGAAGGGCGACATCACCGCCATGATGTTTGTGGTGTCCGAGGGAGCTCTGTTCCAAGGCCACGCCCAAGTCCAGGAAACCAAGAAGGTTTCGCCGGCGGACCCAAAGGCCGATTCGCAGGGACAGGACAAGCCTAAATAGCCCCGGCGCCAGGTCTCGCTGCCGCCATATTGCCACGCGCATCATTTTATGGATACCTGGGCATATTCTTCAACCAGGGGAATCTGCTACGCCGTTCTCTATCAGTTCCTGTTCGCCCGGGGCCTCCCGGGAAATAGCCCTCGCCGTGCTAAGTTTGGTCGCGGATGCAGGCTGTAGCCGGCGTTTGAAGGCCGTCTGTGTTGGTACCGACCGGTCAACCGGTGACTCTTTGGGTCCTCTCGTCGGAACGATGCTTTGCTCATCGGGTTTCGGCGGCGAGGTGTTGGGCACCCTGGACGAACCGGTTCATGCGGAGAACCTGGGCTCACTCCCCTCCCAAATGTTCTCGCGCGATTCCGCTGTTGTTGGGGTGGACGCCTGCCTCGGTAGCAGGGAAGAGGTGGGAAAGATCCTTGTCAGGCGGGGGCCCCTCCGGCCCGGTCTTGGAGTACGAAAACGATTGACTGCCCTAGGGGATTTCTACATCGCCGGAGTAGTCAACGTAGGCGGATTCATGGAGTACACTGTGCTTCAAAACACCCGCCTCAGCCTCGTTCTGAGAATGGCGAAAACCATCGCGTCAGGCCTCATGGAGGCCGAGATGCTCATGAAATCCCCAACTCATACCGAAGATCGGGAGTTCACTCTCGTGGCCCCAGAGATCGCCGTACTTCGCTCACAACCTGCGCGGGCGTACGACCCATAGCGGACACGATAGGTACCGAGATGCCGGTCAACCCTCTATCGTCGGCACCTGAATCATCGGAGATCACCACGACGTGGGAGCCTTCCATGTCCGACTGAGCCATCCCTGTTAGTTCAACCACGATAAACCCTGCGTTTTTCAAAGCGTCCTGGAAAGGACGCAGCCCGGACTCTATCGCAACTTTGGCCATAGCGCTTTGCCCCCAGAGTTCAGCTTTTGGCTAATGTCCCTCGTGTTAGGGGCACGTATTCAATAGAGGACATGCGCTTGGCCCGCGAGAAATAGGCACAAAGGCAAGCAGAGGGGGAAGGTATCCGGTGCGGGGGCCCGAGGCCAAGGCATTGCGGCTTCTCCGATCGGGAAGACCGCGCGCAGCGCTAGAGTTGCTGAGTCGCGAGGCGCCGGCAGGGGCGCCTACCAGTACACGACGCGCCGTCCTTATGGGTGTCTGTTATGCCAAAGCAGGGATGTTGCCTGAATCGGAGAGTCTTTTTAACATTGCCCTGCGCTCTCGGCCAGGGAATCCGTCGGCACTTACCGGTCTGGGGAACGTGGCTGTTCTAAAAGGCGAACCTGGACTTGCCAGGGCGCTATATGTAGACGCGCTTGAATGTTGCTTCTGGTGCGTGGAGCCCAGATACAACCTTGTTCTCGCGTATCAGGAAGCCGGCCAATTCGAAAAAAGCCTGTCCGCTTACCGCGACTTCCGTCTAGTCGTAGGCGTGCTTAAGTGGCTCAAGTTCCTTATCGTTGCCGCTACCTTCTCTTTTCTATGGTTCCTCCTCGCCAAATAGATAGGCAGTCTGCGGCAAAGGGGTGCGACAATGGGAGTGCGTCTTCCTCTCGAAAGGAAAGGACCCGGCTCCAGGAACGCGACGTCCGGTCCGGCAAATGTCGTCACGCGGGGCCCTTCTCGGAAGATATCGGCGCCAAAGTGGCTTCTCGGATCTCTTACGCTACTTCTCTTAGGCGCTTCAGTTGCCTACTTCGTCGCTGAACTCGGAACGACTTCCCCTACGCTATGGGAGCTCAAATACGGTAACTTCATGTGCGCGGAAGAGGGCAGGTTCGTACTAAGCACAGGGGCCGGACTTGCCCTTGGGAGCGACAGAGGGTTAGTGGAAGCGACGGGCCTAATCGCAGACGACGTCGTGCTGGTAAGCGAAGGCATAATCGCTGGCACCGGGAACGAAACCGTGCTATGGCGCCCAGGCGCCGGTTCGCGCACCGTCGGGCCTCTTGAGGACGGCGAAACCTTGTTCGGCAGCGATAGCGGAACCTACTTCACGAGGCGTTGCCTGGGAGGATTCTCATTCGGGGAGAAGTGGGGCATCCGGCAGGTCGCCCTCGATGGCCAAATCATCTGGGAGACCGAAACGTATGCTGTTCCAGTGGAGGCGCGCGTCTGCGGCGGAGGGGTCGTGGTGGCCACAGTGGATATAGTGGGACAAGGCGGCCCCAAAGTGTCGTGGTACGGCCAAGCTCGCGGAACGCCAACGTGGGAAGCGTCGCTGCCAGGCGAATTTTTACGACGGATCTTTCCCAGGAGCGGAGGAGGAATCGCGGTCGTAACGGACAGCGCTGTCGTGGCGCTCGGGCCGACAGGTCAGACCGACTGGATCTATGAAGCGCCGGGCAAAATCGCGGACGCTGTAATGCTGGATTGCTCTGTGGCATTTTGTCACTTGGGCTCGGGCCCCGCCGTGTTGAAGAGATTCGGTACCGTACAGGTTGTTTCGCTGTCCGAAGGGGGCGATGTCCTTTGGTCTAGCGCTTTCCCTGGAAAGGGCATGTCGCTAGGCGTTTGGCAGATCCGCGCGGACGGACCCAAGACCCTTGTTGCCCTGTCTTCAACGCATGTGATAGCTTTGTCCCAGGCTTCCGGCGCAGAAGAATGGCGGAACCGGGTGGCGGGTATCCCCGTCAATGTCCAAGGCCACGTCGCGCTTGTAAGTAAGGGTGACTCGTTACTGTTGGCCGATATACAGGGACCTTCCAACTGATACGGATGCTCACGGAGAGCGTAGATAACAGAAAGCACACAAACCGGGGGAGTAACTTTGCGCTTTGATGCGGGGTTCGGCCGCCTTCTAAAGCTCGCGGCCGCGGGCCTATTATGCCAGGGTTTTCTGACTCGTCTGGCGCCCCTAATGCAGTTCCCGGCAGTGTTCCTGGCCGTCTACATAGTGGACAACATGCGCCGCGTCGCGAACGAAAGTTCAAAACCGCTGTATGTTGAGGAAGTGTTATCCGGCGTCTTGGCCTACGTTGGGTTCGGATTTTTGGCGTACGGGATCGAGTCGTTGATGTTCGCATATACGGCGAAACGCGGAGGAGCGGCGGTGCCCGCGGTGGCGTTGGCCTTGGTTGACAAGGCGTGGCCGACCGCCGCGCTGTCAAACAAAAGGGGGTAGCCCGTTTGAATTACGTCGATATCATTATTTGCGTGCTGCTCGCCTTGGCGTTCTTTCGGGGATTTTCGTCGGGCCTTTGGAAGGCGCTGATGAATTTGATCGTGAACCTTGCCGCCTTCCTCGGCGCGTATTTCCTAACAGGGCCTGTCTTGAGGTTCATCGACGCCAAGTACGGTTTGATCGCGAAAATGAGCGTCTGGGCCGGAGACGTGATGCCGAATTTGCCGGGAAGCTCTCTCCCTTACGACCCCG
>CAZMEF010000118.1:0-6138 GCA_964565305.1 uncultured Eubacteriales bacterium
GTCGTAGGCTGAGGCGTTTCTGATGGCGAGTGCGCCCGTTTCGGTTGTCCTGTTGAAAGCCGCGTACCTCACCGCGATCTTTTGCCCGTTGTTAGCGGCCGAAAGAATCGTGCCGTTACTGATGTTGGTTGTGAAATCCGCGCCGAAGTCGGCGTATCTCACGGTCCTGTTGATTGGGGCGGTTCCGCCGCCGTACCTGATATTCAATGTAAGCGCCGCCAGGTCAAGGGCGTTCCCGCTGTCGTAGCTAAGCCTCGGCTGCGTCCCGACGGTCATGCTGTCCACGGTTAGCGCGTCCAAGGGGATCATGGTCGAGGGCACCGATTCTTTGCCGCTGACGGCCACGAGCCTGTAGTAATAGTTCTGCTCCGGCTTCAGGCCCGTATCGGTGTACTCTGTCGTGTTGCCGCTAGGGATCGTCAGGATCTCGCCTTTCGTTGCGGTCTCCGATAACAGGCGGTAGAGCTTATACGAGGATGCGTCCTTCACTTTGTCCCACTGGAGCGTGACAGCGTCCAGGGACCGGGTTCCCTGTTTGACCTTGAGGTTTTTCGGCTGCCCGGGAGGGAAGGTGCCGACCGGTTTCACGATGTAGTTGAGCACCGTGCACCGCTGCGTTTCATCTCCGGTTGTGAGATCATAGTTGTATGCCGCAAGGGCCCACCTGAACGCGTAGTTGTCGTAACCGGTCGGAAGCCCCGCCACAACTCCCGCTCGTGTTGTTGAACTCGTGCTCTTCACAGTCAGGTTGTGCTTGTATGCCGCCGAGTAGCCGACTCCGGCCGTGATGCTCATGATCTCGACGTTGAACTTCACGCCTACGGTCAGCGAGTAATCGAAGGCCTTCTGGGTGGCGGTAGACGTGTCGATGGTCTGCTCGGTCCAGTTGAAGCCGGTGCCTGTGGCCGGCATGCTGTTCTCGTCGGGCGTGCTCAGCAGCACACTGTCTGTCTTTCCATCTTTCGCCTTGACGTTTGTGAGGCCGGTTACCGATTGCGGGTAGGTCCTCGGATCGCCGACGGTGTGCCCCATGACTTTGGCCGTGATCTCAGGCGAATTCTCGATCTGAGACGCGAGCGCCCTGTACTCCGACAGCGCCATGGTCTTCGTCAGCGGAGGGTATGGGATGCTCAGGACCGATTCCGAAGGCTCCCCATCGGGCGTGTTGTAGACGTCGTAGTAGTACATGTCGTAGGGCACTATGCTGACAACGACCGCATCCTCGTTGTAGCCCGTGCTATAGGAGACGCTCGTCGCGATCGTCTCGCTCTCCGAGTAGGTGTAGGTGAACGTGTTCTTGATCTCCGCCTCGAAGGACATTTCACCGAGTTTTACGAAGAAGGAGAGCTCCTGTTTCACCCCGATACTGGCCGAGACCTCCAGCTCGAAGGCGTGGCTCTTGGAGTGCTCGGTCTCAGCCCCCGTGCCGTAAGTCGTCGAGGCGGCCCCCAGCGTGTTGTCGTATCCGTTGTTGAGATTGGTCAGCTCGTCATAGTAGGGCGACGCGCTCAGAACGGCCAGGACGACAGGGTTGGAGAAGATGAACTTGCTTTGATCCGGCTTGAAAACCACCTTGGTGCAGTTGTCGTAAATGTCGGGGGCGGCAACGCAAGGGTGAAAGTTGACGGGCCCCTGCGCCTGATGGTTTAGGCAGGCAATGATATTGCCGTCCTTATCCTTGGAGCAAGTCGTGATGTATAGGTATTGGTTCAGGCCCCAGTGATTGACGTGGACCAGGATGATCTGTTCTTTGCCGATCGTGTTGCCGTCGAAGTTGCCGACGACGATGTCCACGATGCTAACTTTCTCGGTCCTGGCATTGACGTTGGTGATGCTGCCTCCGCTATTCTCAACGCTGTTCGCATTCCTGCCGGAGGTGTTGATCGCCCCGGTGACGTCTTTCTTATCGAAGGTGTCACTATACGGGTTGTATTGGACAATGTAGCCGGCGGTGACGATGTATTCGGGCTCTCCGGCCGGCCCGTCTAGGGCCACGCACTTCGTACCGGTATAGGTGCCGATCAAAGACGGCATCGTCTCGGCGTCTTTGTCGGGCACAACATAATGCCTGTTCACGACCGTCTCATATGGTTCCCAACGCTCTGTTTTGGGCTCGAAGGCCAGGTATTCCAAGACCGGGGGGCTGTCCGCGGATACCCTGCCGCCGATCAGGATGACCTTCGAACCGGCGCCGAGGACATCCCCCACGTCGACGCTGGGATTTCGGAAACCAACGACGCTCTTAGCCGCAGGGACTCCAGGGCCCGCGTTTCCTATCCCGATGCGGATGTTGGCATTGGCGACCGCCAGGTTCGCTCTGGTGAAGACGAGCAGCCGCGAGAGCGGCCAGTCGTCCACGCCGGCATAGCTCATGGCCACAATGAGCTCCGTGTAGCCGTCATTATTGGCATCCCCTGATGCCAGGTCGAAGACGGGCCATCCACTCTGGGCCATGTCGGGCGTGTGGTTTGATGTGGAGGCGAAAGAAGCGGAAGACAACGTCGTACAGCTCGTCATGGTCACCCTGAACAGGTAGATTGAGCGTCCAACCGCCACGGCGATCTCATCCGCGCCGTCCCTGTCGTAGTCGCCCGCCGTGATGCGTACTTGAGGCTCGCCGGCCGAGGCCTGGTATGGGATGGCGCCCGAAATCGTGAACTCCTTGGTGGCTGCCGGAATGGTAGTATCCAGAGCCGGAGTGGGGCCTTTGATAACCCTGACGGTGCTGTAGTCCGTGACGAACAGCCGCAAGACAAGGGTTCCGGCATCCGCGTTCGCGAAGGCGCCGGCGGCCACGACCTCCTGTTTGCCGTTGCCGTCAATGTCGGCGGCGACTATCGTCTTGGGCACGTTCCTCCAAGCAGGTGGGAATGAACTAGACCCCCCAATCGGTTGAGATGTGTTGAGCAGAGGGAAGGTTAGCAAAGGATTGTTGTAGGCCACTTGGGTTGGGACGCTTGATCCCGCGTTGTCTCTCAGGAACACGAGCTGGCGGATTCTGTTCAAACTGACCGTGCCGGCGCCCAACGGATTCTGAGTCTTGTCGATCACCTTGTCGCTGGGCGATAGCCTTGTCGGCTGCGTGGAGTCAAAGCCCATCAGTTCGGCCTGACGCGCCTGGGTCGGGTCAGATGCCAGGCTGGCGCCCGTCGCTTCCGCTACGAAGGTTCTTAGGCCGGGCATAAGGATCAATACCGGCGAGATCGCAAGCGCGAAGACGATCGCCATCGAGATGATACGGCGAAGAGTGTGGCTTTTCATGGTGGTTCCTCCTCGTATCAAATGAGCAAGCGGAATGGTGATTTTTACGGCCTCAGTATGGCAGGAAGCAAAACGAGCCGCATCGTACCAAGGTACGAGATGGCTTGTGTTTGCTCGGGCCTAAAGGAGGTTCATCTCGCGGGCGAGTTTCGCGCATTGAGCGCGGTTCTTGACACCGAGTTTGCTGTATATGTTTCCCGTGTGCGTCTTGACCGTCCGGAGGCCGATACCGAGTCTTTGGCCGATCTCTGCGTTTGTGTTGGCGTTGGCAAGGAGCCTCAGCACTTTCCTCTCCTGGGGGGTGAGGAGATTGTCTATCCCACGGACGAGTTTCTCGTCGCCGCCCTTGGGAGGTTGTCCGGGCGTAGCGCGTCCGAGCGTATCTCGCATGCAGAGCAGGAGGCGCTTGGCATAGGCGGCCAGACCCCGGTACATGTACGGTCTTCCGCGCGCGGAGCGCCGAGAAAGAAAGTAGCGCAAGAGGTCCGCCATGGCGGGGCCTTCGTCGAGGAAGCTGCGGTTCCAGCCCTTACCGGCACCTATCGTGAGCGCTCTCGTTAGGTAGCCCATCGCGTTCGACATGTCGCCCTTGCGGTGGCTTAGCAGCGACAAGAGGTTCAGTATCTCCGCTTCGCTGTGGAGTCTGCCGGCGCCGTGGGCGAAAGAAAGCAGCCTTTGGAGCAGGACGCCGGCGTCGTTCAAGCTGCCTAGCATCACTAGCGCGCGGCAATAAACGATGAGCTCGAACTCACTAATAGCGCTGACCGCCGAGTAGACGCCGAACTTGCGCGAGGAGAACCACTTTTGGACTTTCTCAGTAGCCCCGGACTCTATATCCAGTCTGCAACGAAAGGCGTCGACGAGATAGCCCCAGTGGGGTTTTCCGATTGCTAACAAGTCCTTGCTGCTCTCCTCCAGAACCCGCAGCGCGCCCGGCATGTCGTTCTCGGCCCACCTGATCCTTGAAAGATGCACGGTAGCGGGAACAAGCGCGCCCGCGCAGCCTGCCGTTCTGGCTTCCTCCAGCGCATTTAGGAAATAGGGGAGGGCTTCTTCCAGCCGGTTTCTTTCATAGAGGTACTCGCCCGCTATTAGGGGATGATAGCCCGGCTTTACCGAAAGAAGCTTCCGATACCTGGTCATCACTGTCTCGTAGCGGTCCGGGTTCTCGCCGTAGATGTCGACTATCTCCCCGAACGGGCACCGGCTAAAAGAGACGTCCCCGGTGTTGAAGTCGAAATACTTTGGAATCATGAAGCTGCGGTCTTCTCGCGAAGTAGCCGATAAGACCAACCGCAGGAATTCGGCGCTCCCTACCCTTGCTAGGAAAGTGGCCTCGACCAGATCGCATTCGGTCCGAATGTATGCGCTCCATTCGGGGTCTTTGGCATATCGCTCTCCGGCGGCGCGCCCCCTGGCCGCATCGAGCCATTGCCGGGAAAGATCGTGCCGCCCGGTCGCCGAGTAGTAAGTCGCGTAGACAAACGCTGCCTGGAAGCTCTCGTCCAGCAGGTCCTTAGGCAGCCGCTTGAGCCACGGGAGCAACGTGTTGAAGTCGCCTTGATGGATGAGATAGTCTGTGCGGCGTTCGATAAGTTCGAAAGCTTCGCGATATGTGCCGGCATCGAGCATGTGCCCAATGGCTTGAGGTACGAAGCCGCGTTCTTCGTACCATCGCGCGGCCCTCATGTGCAGCGACGCGGTCTGGCCTGTGTACATGTCCGATAGGAGATCTAGCAGGAAGCTCCTGAACAAAGGATGGTACCGGTACTCGTCCCCTTGGCCGTCCAGCGCGGAGAGGAACCCGCTTCCCGCGCTGATCTCCTTCAACATCCGGCGCGCCTCACTGCCGCCGGTCACCGCGTTGCACACGGCCTCCGAGAGTGTGTCCAGTATGCAGGTCTTCACGGCGAAGTCGAGTTTCTCGGGCTGCCACGCGCTCACGACCTCGTCTCTCAGGTACTCCCCGATGTCCCTGCTTGATCGCCCAAGAGCTGAAACGGTGCCGGAACTGCTGCGCTCATGATCCATAGACATGGCGACTGCGACTAACGCGGCCGCCCAGCCCTCTGAGTAGCTCTCTACGCTCCTCACGTCGTCGTTCCCGAGCGCGTATCCCCTGGCCCCATAGAAGGTTCGGATCTCATCTTCATCGAAGCGCAGGTCGCCTTCGTCCACACGCAGCACTTGCCCGGCCATCTCGTGTTTTGCCAGCCGCACCGCGGGCTCGCTGCGGCTTATGAGGACCAGGCGCATCCTGGAGGGCATGTAGTCGATTAGGACGGACAGGCCCCGGATGACCGCGGGATCGCTCACGAAATGCAGGTCGTCGAGCACGAACAGGAAGTCGGGCTCGATCCCAGACAAGCGATCGATCAAGATGTTCACGTGCGTGTTGGCGTTCATAAGGTCAGGCGATGAGAAGACGT
Source organism: uncultured Eubacteriales bacterium (assembly GCA_964565305.1). Lineage (GTDB taxonomy): Bacteria > Bacillota > Sulfobacillia > Fermentithermobacillales > Fermentithermobacillaceae > DULO01. The sequence goes on from CAZMEF010000118.1 coordinate 5,691, forward strand.
ACTCGGTGTCCTTGCTCACGCCCGGGACAACGGCGTCTAGCGCCACAGAGACATATCGCCAGAAGACCGCCGGGTTATTGTCGCAGGCGTCGAGCGACAACCACGCGGCGCTGATGCCGGATGTCTCCAAAAAACTTGAAACGGCGGTGGTCTTGCCGTAACCCGCGGGGGCAACGACAGACGTCACTCGATGGTCGGGTATGCGACGGAGCTTCTCCAGGAGCCTTTCCCTGTTGACGACGTTCTTGCCGACGGAAGGCATACTGAACTTGGCGCTAAACAATGTGGAGGCTCCTTTCAACCGGATCCGGTAACCAGGAACGCCTCAGCTCGGTGCTTTCTTAGCGAATACCAGATTCGGCGCGGGGGTTGGCGACCCCTTGCAGGCAGTGAAGGTTTTTTTGGCGGGATCAACTTTCCCTCCTCCTCTTGGGTATATAGGATAGAG
>CAZMEF010000119.1:0-6070 GCA_964565305.1 uncultured Eubacteriales bacterium
CCCGCTGACCTACTGCCCCGGTGACCACTCGATCCACGTGGCCAATGGACGGCTTGGCCTTCGGCTACCTCAGATCGTATCCCACCACCGACCAGATTCCGGTGTGATCCTGTCTCACAAGCCGCTCTAGATAGACGCGGGCTATGTCCCCGCCGGCCACGGCCACGACAGCGCGCGTCCCGCTGTTCCGCTCCACCACAAACAACTCTTCCGGAACCTGAAACTCTCCCGTGATGCCTTCAGGTGAGGCCTTCAGGTTCACAAATGTCAGCGCCACGGATAGAGGATCCACCTGCCAGGGGCTGTGCCCGCCGTCCACCTGCTGCTGGTCCCGTTCGGCGATCGCCAAGTCCACAGGCACGTTCACCGACGGAGCGAAATCGGCGTCCGGCATCTCAGACGGGAGGACCAGGTCCGCAACCAAGGCCCTCGCGGCTTCCACACGGTCAGGCCCCACTACCGTGAGCTCCAGCCCATTTTGATGCCACCTCAACTGATCGGCGAGCACTTCAAGCCGGCTTTCGCCCGCCATTCCCAAGGATGCGTAGGGCGCGGGATTCAGAGGCCCTTCGATCGGCTTCTCGATTATCACCACGCCAACGTACGCGAGACTCCCGTCGGGCTCCGCGTGGAACCCGGCGTACGGCCTATTTAACAGCACGCGGATCTCGTTCGGGTATGCGAGAAACCGCATCGGCGCGGCCCAGTCCTGGTTTGAAGGAATGACCGGAGCGAAACCCGCTATCTCGCCCGCCTCACCCGGGGTCATCACGAGCTGACCCGGGTTCAGCTCAACAACCTTCGCCCCCTCGGGCACCCTGAACGCGAATAGCTCGTCGTCCATAGGGGCGTTCGCCTCAAATTCCGTATAGGTATAGGTCGTCTGTATTCCGTTCTGCATGGCGGTGCGCAGCCGAAGGGGCAGATCGGTCTCACAATCAGTCCACAGCCAGTACGGAAGGCCGCCGGGAGGAGAGACTTCAATGCAAGTGGCCTTTCGCCCCGCAACTACATCTTCGCCGGTCGCCTTATGAGGGTAGTCCATTGCCTGTCGGGCGAGGTTTCGCAGGTCCAGTAATGCGGCATCCGGATCCGGCGCGAGAGGTAGTAGCGCCACTATCAGGCTGTTTGTGTTCGCAATGTGTTCGCCCGGTACGTGTAAGATGTGTTGCCCGCTTTCTCGCAACAACGATTCTGATTGGTCCTCGTTCCTGATCTGCCACTTGACCTCACCGTTGTTTGCGGTGATGGTACCATCATCCATCTTCGTCAGGTATTTTCCATCCGCCGACCAGACCTCAAACGAACGAATGACCTGCCGGTCCCCTGCCGAAGTTGTATAGCTCTTCTCGAGTGTGCCGTGATAGCTTGTGATCTTGCCAACGGCCAAAGACATGGCGTAAACCGTGTCCTTCTTCCACAGGACTTGGCCGAACGTGAGTGCGCTGACCAGGACAACGGCTGCCGCGATGCCTAAGAGCATCCGTAGATTAGGCTTCCGACGAGGCCGTAATCTTACTTGCTCGTGTCCTACTTGCTCGTGTGACGCCGCCGACATTACCTTCGAAAGAAGGCGCCGGTTGAAGTCCTCTTTGGGATAATCGCCGGCCGCTTTGTCAGGTACAAGTTTCTGCAGAAGTATGGCGACGGCTCGCAGTTCCGCTACCTCGTCATCTGTTGGAACCGTAAGATCAGTGTCATCGTGGAGCGCGTCAATCATGTCATCAACACGTCCCTCAACTCCGGCTCTATCGCTACGACTCACGCTAATCCACCTCCTTGGGCTGTTCTCTTAAGCGTTGCTTTAGGAGGAGAAGCGCCCGGTACTGCAATCCGCGAACGGCGCTTTCGCTCTTTCCCATGAGGGCGGCTGTCTCGGCGCGCGAGTAGCCTTGGACGATCCGCAGTTCTAGTACAGTCTGGTATTCCTGGGGAAGACTCGACATCAGCTCAGATACTGTGCCCAAAAGGGCATCCTCTTCGGAATAAGACGGCGGTTCAACGGGCGTTTGGGCCGTTACCGTCTGAACCTGCGCCTCCTCAAGAGGGGAGATGGAAAAATGACTGCGCTTCTGTCGCCAACCATCCCGGACAAGGTTCAGGGCAACGGCTGACAGATACCCGAACCCAGGCATTTTGCCTTCCGGGAAGCCTTTCTCGATCGCCCGGATCGCCCGGAGGTACGTTTCCTGCGTGATGTCCTCTGCTTCTTCGCGGTTTCGGACGAGTCGGTAGGCGTACCGGTAGACCGCAGGCCACGTGGACTGGCACCAAGCGTACGTCTGCTGCCGGGCTGACGCATCCTGATCGGATGGTCGCGGCATCCCGGGCTTGGGTGTTCCGATTGAGTCTCCGGTCACGCCTCTGCTCACCTCCCTCAATGTTGAAGACGTTTCGCGGCGCAGGCTTGTCACGCGCCCGAGGTGGGAGTTCGTGCCAGGCGGCTCATACTGCCTTTCTGCCGGCCTGCTTCTTGCATTCCTACTTCCCGGAGACCGTAACCCCCGACGCCTTTATCCAGGGCAGTATCGCAAACCCAAAGTCCGCGCGCTCCGAGGACACGGCATTGATGTTCATGAACATTTCCGCGAAGTTGCCCGACACCATGGACTCGCTGACGGGATACCTCACTTTGCCGTCCTCGATTAGGTAGCTGTTCTTTGCCACTCCCGAGAAATCACCATTGTCGGACGGCATTCCCCCTGAAAAGCGTGAGAGCAGGATTCCGCGCTTGACCGACCCGATCATCGACTCAAGCGAAGTTTCGCCGGCGTCGATAACCCATGCCTGCCCCTGGTTGACCGCCTTCGGCCGCCCCGTCTTTTTGGAGCCGTAAAGGCTCAGCAGCAAGCTTTTTAGCACCCCGCCTTCCACGAGCGTGCTGTTTTGCGCTGCATATCCGTCGTTTGTGAGGAAGTATCCGTCGCCGATTTCATCCGACACGGGTCGTGAGTGTATCGTCAGCAGCGGGCTTGCGACCTGCTTTCCAACGCTCTCTTTGTAGATGCTTGTGCCGGAAATAAGCGCCCCGTCGCTGATAGAGTTCACAAGGAATCCCAGCACGTCCCCCACACAGTCGGGGGTGATGATGACATCTCCCACAAACTTTCCTTTAAGAGGGGTAGTGGTGAACTGCTCCTCCGATTGCTTCAGCAAAGTGTCGAGCGTGCCGATCCGCAACAACTCAGCTTCAAGGTCTTTCAGCGAAAACGCAGTGTAGTTGAACGATGACACCCTACCCTGATCCTTTCCGAAGAATAGGGCCATGAACTGGTAAACTCCCTGTCCGGTCTCGAAATCCACTCCGTTTGAGTTCACCAGGTGTTCCTCTTCGCGCACGAAGGTCAAGATGACCTGGGAGAGACCCACTTTGGGGTACTTCTGTCGGGCCGAAGCGAGTAGTTCCTTCATACGCCTGTGCATCGCCTCAAGGTCGGGTGAATCCGCGCCCACAAAGAACTTACCGGACGGTTGGCGTTCGGCGATGTCGTTGGCGTCGTCGACCTCGGAAGAACGCGCGGTGGCGACCGCTTTCTCCGCCGCATCAAGCAGGGCGTCGTCCGAAGACTTGTTGACGCGGCCCATCCCTTTCCGTCCACCGGTGATGGCGGTCATGTTCACCTGCGTATCGAGGGTGGTGCGCAGAAGGCTGAACTCCCCGACCTCCACGTTCATCTCATGCTTCTGGGTGAGCGTTACGCGGCATTGGGCTTTTTCGGCGCCGGCCTTCTGTAGCGCTTCCAGGCCATTCTTTGCGAGATCACGTCCGATGGCCATTTTCATCTACCTCCCATGCTGATCCTGCACTTAATGGCCGGCCCGCCCATGCCCACCGGTATCGGCTGCTTCTTCCCGCACATCCCGGCGCAACTCCAACTCATGTCCTTTGATACCATTGTCACCGTCTTCAGCACGTCGAACGCCACGCCGGAGATCGTTGTGTCTCTAATGGCTTTGCCCAGCTTCCCGTTTTTGATCTCGTAGCCCAGGGTGATGCCGAACATGAATTCGCTGGTGGAATCCGCCTGGCCGTTTGAGGGCCTCACAAGATAGTAGCCGTCGTCGACCGATTCGATCATCTCCGAGAGAGTGCTATCTCCCGGTAAGAAAGCCGTGTTACGCATCCGGATGAGGGGCTCATCAGAGAAGAGGAAGGCCCGGGCGTTGCCTGTGGGTCGCACGCCGAATATGCCGGCGCTTTCTTTGTTATGCAAGAACGTCTTGAGCACGCCGCGGTCTATGGCGACGGCGTCTTGTGCAAGCGTCCCTTCGTCGTCCACGTGCACAGGCACGGGGCACGGCTTTCCATCCCAAGTGTGCGCGAAGTCCACAAGCGAAACGAGCGGGCTTGCGACCTCCTTATCCATCAGGTCAGCCGCCACCGAGCCGCCTATCACAAAATCCGCTTCAATGGTGTGCCCGATGGCTTCGTGGGCCAAGATGCCCGCCAGATCCGCATCCAAGACACAGGTCTTCGTTCCGGCGTCGGAGAACACGCCTTCGCTCTTGTTCACAAGGTGCCTGTACTGCTCATCCAGCTCTTCGTGGAGCGAATCGGGCGGTCCGAGGACGTCCTCGACCTGGCCAAGCCCTCCGTAGGACTTGTAGTACTCGACAGGCTTGCCGTCCTTTTGGAGGGTCAGCACCACCACAATCGTAGTGCGCGGGACCATGGAGTGGGCCGACGAGCCGTCTGATGTTTCCAATGTCTTTTCCATCTCAAGGCAAGAAAGGGCAACCTGACGGGAGATATGGTCATCGATCTCTTTGATGTACTCCACTAGCTCACGCTGGGAAAGCCGAGGTTTCTTGGTAGAGAAGTCGTTTTCCGATATCCCCGGAGCCGATGGCAGAGGCGGTTTGCCTTTTCGCTCCCTTTCGTCTAAGAAAACGGCGTTTCGGGTGGCAGAGTCAATGACCGACTTGATGGCGTCATCGGATAACTCCGGATTGGAAGAAAGTCCCCATGAGCCGCCTTTATACACCCTCGCCGAGACTCCGCTTACGGCCGAGCGGGCGTTCGCCGTGTTGTTACCCTTAACGAACGCGATCGTGACGTTCCTGTTCTCTTGCGCGCGCAGTTCCGTGTAAGCGGTGAAAAGGCGCGAGTACTGCCTCAAATCACGTATCAATAGTAACCCTCCTTCACACATGTCCCTTACGACAGGAACAGGGGCTACACCTGCCGTGAGGACCGGGCAGGATTCTCTCGCGGAAAGACGAATTATGGGTGGTAGATGAATGATCGCTGATACTGGTACGTCAGATATGAGAGGGGCGATGTGCCTTGAGCTTTGGGTCCGATTACGGCAAAGTGGAGCAGAGAACGCTTTGCCTTCCTGTGCAGGGGGATCCCGTGGAGCGTGTTCTGTTGGGAATGAAGAAGCTGGGGTTCGGGGCGGGAAAGTTCGCCGGGTTTGGCGGCAAGGTTGAGCCGGGAGAGACTGTCGAGGAGGGTGCCGTGAGAGAACTGCGCGAGGAAACGGGGCTGGCAGTGGACGTAAAGGACCTCGTTTCTGCAGGTACTTTGACGCTGCAGTTTCCGTTCAAGCCCCGGTGGAGCGCCTTTGTGCACGTCTTCTTGACCCGGACCTGGCAGGGCGAACCCGGGGAAACCACCGAGATGAAACCCGTGTGGTTCGACCGCAATCAGATTCCCCTGGAACGCATGTGGAAAGATTGTCCGCATTGGCTTCCCAGGATTCTGGCCGGCGAAGTGATCCGCGGGAGTTTCGCGTTCAAAGATGATAACGAGACCGTGCATTGGGCTCGCGTCGATAGTTAGCAGCGAAGTCACAGGCAGTATAGGCCACAACCATGGTTAGGGGGTTCACGCATGCAATATCGTAAGTTCGGCTCGACCGGGGCGCAGGTTTCGGCCCTAGGTTTTGGGCTAATGAGGTTACCGGTGCACGACGGCGACGCCGCGAGGATCGACGCGGAGAAAACCGCCGAGATGGTCCACTACGCGGTCGAGCACGGAGTCAACTACTTCGACACCGCCTACGTTTACCATAGAGAGCAAAGCGAGGTCGCTTTCGGCAAGATCCTCGCGGCCGGGAAGGGTTTA
>CAZMEF010000120.1:0-4547 GCA_964565305.1 uncultured Eubacteriales bacterium
CATCCCGAACTTCTTTCGCGTCCGAACCGTCCCCATCCGCTGTTTAGCGGGTTCATCGCGGCCTCGCTCGCAGGGCATGCAGGAACGGACATAGGAAAGCCATAATCGTTGTTGTATATTAGATTGGAAAACACAATCACCTGAGGTGAACTAGATGAGTTTGTCTGATAGCGGTATTTTGAAGAATAGGGTCAAGATAACCGACACAACGCTAAGGGACGGCCATCAGTCGCTCTTGGCTACCCGGATGAAGACCGTCGATATGCTTCCCATTGTTGAGAAGATGGACCGGGTTGGGTTTCACTCGGTCGAAGTGTGGGGAGGCGCCACGTTCGACACCTGCCTCCGCTTTCTGAACGAGGATCCCTGGGAAAGACTTAGGGCTCTCAAGAAAGCGTTCGTGAAGACGCCGCTTCAAATGCTTCTACGGGGCCAAAACCTCGTCGGGTACAAACACTATCCCGACGATGTCGTCGACGCGTTTGTCCGTGCCGCCATAACAAACGGCATCTCCATTATGCGCATCTTCGACGCCGTAAACGACGTGCGCAACATGCGCAAGGCGATCGAGGTCTCCAAAGAGATGGGAGCGCACGTGCAAGCCACCGTGTGCTACACCATAAGCCCCGTACACGACTTGAACCACTACGTTTCGGTTGCCCGCGAACTGAAGGCTATGGGAGCCGATTCGTTGTGTCTGAAAGACATGGCGGGCATCCTCTCGCCTAAGGATTCCTACGATATCGTGAAAAGGTGGAAGGACGAGATAGGCCTTCCCGTGCAGGTCCACTCCCACTACACTTCAGGCATGGCGGCCATATCTTATGTTAAGGGAATTGAAGCGGGCGCCGACGTTGTCGACTGCGCGATTTCCGCGATGTCCATGTCCACCTCCCAGCCGCCTGTCGAGACTTTGGTCGCCGCCCTAGACGGAACCATCTACGATACGGGGCTCGATCTGGAGCTCCTCTCGGAGATATCAGACTATTTCAAGGGTGTGCGGGCCAAATACGAACCGTTCGATAAGGCTTCGCCTGTTCCTGACGCCAACGTGCTACGGTACCAGATACCCGGCGGCATGATTTCGAACTTCATTTCGCAGCTCAGGGAGCAGGGTCAGATCGACAAGCTTCCGCAGGTTCTTAGCGAGGTCCCGCGAGTAAAGGCCGACATGGGGCATCCGCCGCTTGTAACGCCAAGCAGCCAGATTGTTGGGACCCAAGCCGTCTTGAACGTCCTGACGGGCGAGCGTTACAAGATGGTGACAAACGAAGTGAAGGACTACTTCCGCGGGCTCTACGGCCGGTCTCCGGGACCCGTGGATGAAAACATTCGCAAGAAAGTGATAGGCGACGAGCAACCCATAACCGCGCGCCCCGCCGATACCATAGAGCCGGGGATGGCCAAGGCCAAAGAAGACCTAGGCGCGTACTACAGCAAAGAAGAAGATGTGCTGTCGTACGCTCTCTTCCCTCCGCAAGCCAAGAAGTTTCTCGAGGAGCAGCTGGCCAGGCGAACGGGCGTTGACTACGATCTGTTGGAGAAAGCGCAAAAGGAGCACCCCACGGGTTTCGCGCCGGTTTGATTTCGGTCAGGCCCGACTGGAAGCGCTGGCTTTCTCTGGATATAGTAAGAGGGTCGGACATGTTCCGGCCCTTTGTTATTCTGTAAAGCCGAGGTTCTTGGGGTGGTTCCCCTTAGGGAAGCACAAGCATGATGATGGAAGGGGCGTTAGCAGTGGCAGAAGTCGAGATCTATCAGGTTGACGCGTTCACGGACACATTGTTCGGGGGAAACCCGGCGGGGGTCGTTCCTGACGCAAGGGGCTTGTCAGAAGAGGCGATGCAGAAGATCGCCAGGGAGATGAACGTTTCCGAAACGGCTTTCATCGTCGACGCCAGGGGATCGGGCGAAGTTGACTTCGACGCCCGGTTTTTCACTCCGACCGACGAGGTGAACCTCTGCGGGCACGCGACCATCGGCGCTTACTGGCTCCTGGCGGAACTGGGGATCATCAAGTCGGGGCAGGGGGAGGTCCGGGTGACCCAACGCACGAAGGCCGGCGTCCTTCCGGTTGATCTCGTGTTCGGCTGCGAGGGTTCCCCGGCGAGAGTCATGATGACGCAGGTTCCTCCTTCGGCTTCCGCCGGCATCGCAGACGCTGAGATAGCCGAACTGGAGAGGCTCTTGGGAGCCCAAAGAGGTGCGATAAGCGAGTTCCATCGCTCCCGGCCGCAAGTGGTGTCGACCGGCCTCCCCGACCTTATCGTCCCCGTCACCTCGAGAGAAGCCCTCTTTTCCGTGAGGCCTGATCTGGGAGCCCTCGCGGAGTTTTGCCGCGCGCTCCATGTTATCAGCGTGCATTGCTTCTCGCTTGACACTGTGGAACCCGAGGCGACCTGTCATTGCCGGGACTTCTCGCCTGCGGTCGGAGTGCCCGAAGAATCCGCGACAGGCACGGCTTCCGGGGCCACCGGGGCCTATCTGGTCATGAACGGTCTCGTTGACACAGGTCAGCCTGTGGTTCGCATATTATGTGAACAAGGACACATCCTCGGCAGACCGTCAGCGATTCACGTCGAGGTGACGACCGGGAGTTCCACGGGGCGGCGCGATATTACGTCCGTCCGGGTAGGTGGCAGCGCCGTGACCGTGATGAAGGGGAGCATGAGGATTCCGGGGAGTTCCTAGAAAGATGCGGAACAGCTCCCCCTATGCTCTAGTCAAAGTGTCCGGAAGGAGTGGGCGGAGGAATGAGGCGACGTATTCTTCTGACGGGTTTTAAGCCATTCGGTGACGATACGATCAATCCTTCGGGAGAAATCGCCAGATTTCTGGACGGGCTCGAAATTGGCGGTTATGCGGTAGTCTCCAAAGTGCTCCCCGTAGAATGGGGTACGGCCAGCGATATCGTCCGGTCTCTTATCGAGGAGAGCCCGCCGGCCTTGGTCTTGTCGCTTGGACTCGCTGCGGGTCGCGTGGATCTGGGCGTTGAGAAAGTGGCTATTAACCTGTGCGCTCAGTCGAAGGACAACGCCGGAAAGCTGCCCGAAAGCGAAAGGATAGTTCCCGGCGGATTCGACGCGCATTTTTCGACTTTACCCGTGGAACGTATCGTAGAGTTTTTGACATCTGCGGGAGTGCCGGCGTCTCGTTCTTTGTCTGCAGGGGCTTACCTGTGCAATTACATATTTTACAGCGTCATCGATTATATGGAGAAGACGGGTCGTCCCACTCCGTCGGGTTTTATCCACCTTCCGGCAACACCGGAGATGGTCGTGGGCAAATCCAGGAGCATTCCTTCGATGTGTATGGAAGTTATGAGGAAGGGAATCGAGCTGGCTTTGACGGCCGCTGTGGCAGACCTGACAAATAGTGGTTAGGGAAGAAGGATTTTTGAAGGGGACGACGAAGTAGACGACGCACTAATACGTGTCGCTTTATGTCTTTGTCGCCATTTGTAATCGTATCGTCGCAGGTAGGATTACCTTTGGTTCCCTGGGCAACATACATTGACCAGCAAAGGAGCACGATGCTATAATCGGCCATAGCCTGGGAAGTTGTCCAAAACAGCCCTACTGGGGCGGATAACGACAGAAGACCCACCCGGAAAGAAGGCTCCCAAAAAGACAAATTCATGAGGACTCCTATTCATAACACAAACGGGGAGTCACCCTCCGGAAAGGGAGGGTCATCCGGGCAAGGTGGAAGGCTGTAAGGAACTGCTGGAAGGGGGGATCCCGGGCAAACCGATACCTAGCGTTACCTAGGTTGGTTGCAGGAAACTCGAAAAGGAGTTTGGAAGTCGACCGGTTAAGCGCCATTAAGCGCATAACACGACAAAGGAGGATACGATAGTGCTTAAAAGAATCTTTGCCGTTGCTATAGCGGCGGCAATGATCTTGGGCATGGCGAGTGTCGCTTTCGCCGCGTCTCCGTTCCCGGACACTGAGGGACACGAAGACGAGGGTACAGTCGCTCTGCTCAAGGCCCTTGGCTTGGTCAAGGGAGACGATCTGGGTAACTTCAACCCAGACGATACGATTACAAGAGCCGAGTTCTGCGCGATGATAGTCCGAGCCCTCGGGTTGGAGAACTCCGCCGGGTACGCCGAGTACCCGACACAGTTCCCGGACGTCACCGCGAACCAGGCTTGGGCCTACGGCTACATCAACGTTGCCGTTGGCCGCGGAGTCATTAAGGGCTATCCCGATGGGACATTCAAGCCCGCCGACCCCGTAAGCCAGGCAGAGGCTCTTACCATGGTAATGAGGGCCCTTGGATACAAGGACTCGCTACCTGGCAACTGGCCCCTAAACTACATCATGGAGGGTGCCGCCGACACGGTCGAACTGGTCGAGCCCGGGTTTGCACCTTCTGCGTCAGCCACCAGAGCCTTTGTCGCTCATATGATCGGCAACATGCTCGGTCAGGAACTGGTCGGTGAGGTCAAAGATTCCCCCGGCGAGTTCGAATCTCTCGGGGCTGACACGTTTGGATATAAGAAACTGGGCGTCGAACTGGGCGGCTCAGGCGTGGTCACAGCT
>CAZMEF010000120.1:4557-5963 GCA_964565305.1 uncultured Eubacteriales bacterium
AGACCATCACCATTGGCACCGCTCTCGATTATTTGGCGACCGTGGTTGTTTACGGCAAAGTTGACACCGTTGCGGCCCTCAAGGGCTATGCCGTTGACTACTGGGTCAACAAGGCCGGAAAGATCGTCTTCGTCACAACGACAGTAGCCGACTATATTGTCGGTAAGGTCACCGCCGTGAGCGTTTCCGACGGAACCCTTACGGTCGGCGGAGTGACTTACGATGCGGCGGGCGGCTCTGACGGCGCGGGATTGGAGGCCACAAAGAATGGCGCCACCCTTACCGGCAGCCTCGCCAACAAGCTCGTGTCCCTGGTCGACACGACCGCTAACATCTGGCTCAACGAGGACGGCGAGGCCTACAAGATTGAGGGCCGTTATCTCGAGCACACAGACAAGACGATCAACAAGAAGATCACTTCGCTTGACGCAACCGGGCTTGTCTACAAGCTCACTTTCGGAACCGATGTCACAGAGTATCCGTTGGCTTCCGCCGTCACCATCACCAAGAACAATGTAGCCGCCGGCTGGGCCGATCTAAAGGCCGGAGATGACTGTTCTTACACCTTGGAAGGCGGGAAAATCGTTTGGCTCGACGCTTGGAAGAGCGTCGTCGAGGGAGTGAAAGTCACTTCCAAGTATCAGGCCGGCACCACCTACCAGATCACGGGTGTGATTGACGGCGTAAGCACCGTCTACACGTGTGTGGACGCGACCGTTTTCGGTGACGTCACCGTAGGCAATTACTACGACCTCAGCCTGAACCGTCTCGACAAGGTCTATGCCGTCGACGACGTGACAGGCGATACCATGGAGGTCGTAAGCACCATCGCCGGCATCAGCATCGAGTCCGTCAGCGGCGCCACTCCGCCTACCGTTTACAAAGTGGCCCTCGCTAACGGCAGCACGGTTGCTGTTCCGTTGGAGACTATCAGTGCAGTCACTGACAAGGTCTTCAAGAACACCATAGCCGCTACCCCTGCGGCGCCGTACGCGACCTATTTCCTGGACACGTTCGAGGAAGGCGATGGGATCTATCTGGAGAGGGTCGCTGACGGCACTGTCTCGGCCGTGAACCTCTATTCTCCGTCGGTTAAGGGCGAAGGTTCGTGGGATGGTACAGACTTCATAGTCGAGGTCTCTCCCGGCGTGTTCACCGATGTCCTCGTTCTGGCCTCGTTACCTTCAACGGCGTGACCGCTACCTTGGCGGATCTGGATACCAAGGACGTCGTCATCACCTTTGACCCGGCCACCGGTAAGGTGACTGCGGTTAGGGGTTACGCTTTCGACAATGACCCCGCCAGCGCTGTTACCGGCATATCGTCTGATGGCAGCGGCAACTACACGTTCCAAGTTGCCAACGGGGATGAAGTTGAATCGGCGAAGACCGCGGTTGTCCTAAGAG
>CAZMEF010000121.1:0-5903 GCA_964565305.1 uncultured Eubacteriales bacterium
AGGCAGCGAGATAGCCACCGAATCCAGCTTCCAACTCTCTCAAACGCGATTCTACCGACTCGTTGCCTATCAGCATATGTCAGACCCCAATCCGTAACAAATAGTGACAAGATGGTCTTACCGTTTTGCTCCCTACCTGATGTCTCTTAGCGGCCGCGAGGTTCCCACGCCGACGCTTGTCACAAGCAAGATCAGGCCAAGGATGCCGAACACGGCTTTGCTTCCGATGCTATCCAGAAGCATCCCCGATAGCAGGAAGGACAGAGGAGACAGAACCTGAGATATCGACATGCGCAGAGCGAATACCCTTCCGCGAAGATCGGGCGGCGTGATGTCTTGGTAAAGGGTCTGGATCGGCACTTGAAGGACCGGACCTGCAAAGCCTGACAGCGCAAACGCAAAGGGGATAAACCCCAACCGGGGAACAAGGGCGATCGAGAAGTATGCTAAACCGGTGCCGGCGACGCCCAGCGCCAGCGTCTTGCCGAAGTGACGCCTGTCCTTTTTCGTGGCCATTACGAGCGAGGAAAGAAGAGCCGCGCCGGCTGACACGCTACCTGTCAGCCCCAGCAGTGTGGGCTGGCCCCCAAGAGTTTTCAGGACGTGGACGTTGAGCGCAATCCCAGTGGGCTGGCTGCAGGCGTTAACCAGGATTGTTGTGGCCAAGAGCGTGAAGGCCAGCGGAACTTGTCTGAAGAACAAAAAGCCCTCTCTTGCCTCTTCTAGGGTTGCCCTTCCTCTCTTGGCCGGTCGTTGCTCCTCATATCTTGGACCGACAAACGAAATGCACGCTGCGGCGATACCGAATGTGGCCGCGTTCGCGGCCAAGGCGACCCATACCCCCAGATGCGTAACCACCAATCCTGCGAGAGTTGGGCCGACCACCATGGCTATGTTGCGCCCGGTTACCTGTAGTGAGTTGGCCCTTTGGAGGTTTTCGTGAGGAACCAACGCAGGCACAAAGGCCATGGTTCCAGGTTCGTAAAACACCCGAAAGAGCGCTACCAACACTCCCCAGGCATAGGCATGGACGAGTGTGAACCGGCCTACGTATATGTAGATACCCAGGCCCAAGGTAAGTACGCCCCGCATCACATCGGCGCCGATAAGCACCCTTTTCCGGTTCATGCGGTCAAGGGCTACTCCGGCAACAGGGCCAACGACAAACGCGGGGATCATACTGAGAATGACGCTCACTGACATGGCAACGGCCGAGCCGGTACGTTCCAGAATGAGGAGCGCCAAGGCCATGCCTCCGAGCTGCTCCCCTAAGGTCGATACAGTCTGCCCCAGCCAAAAAAGAAGATAATCACGGCCCACTCCAAGGTGGTTTGACGGCGCATGTAGGTCGTTTGGACCTGGCGGCTTGCTCATTGTCAGAACCTCCATCGTCAAATGCTTATGCCGAGGCAGGCCGACGATTCAAGGTAAAGAGATCGAACTTTGCCTCAAAAGTACCAGAGAACGTTGGCGTTGGCAAGCGTTGGCAACTGCAGACCGGCTTTCGATCGACTCCCATTGCGGCGCGGTGGATCCAATGATCGAGGTCCGATCACATTTGAAAAGTCATAACCTTACCAGTGGCAAGGTTACGGCGAATAAAGGTTGTTATCACAAATAACTGACATAGTGAAAGTAATCACATAATCAAGTTGGTCGGCATCGCTTCGCGATTTTGGACCCGAAGACGCGGCGGTTTCTCTAGCATGCAGGGCATTTGCTTGTCGTGGCGGAACGCGATTCATTACACGATCAGACACAGATGACCAGTAAAAAGTGATAGTCGTAACAAGCACGAGGTGATACATTATACGTGCGAGGGTATTCGGGCTCGCGGAAAGGGAGAGGACAACATGAAGAAAGCAGTCGTGGCGCTGACGACAGCAGTCGTTGCTGTCAGCATTCTCGTGCTTTCAGCCTGTGCGCCTAACACACCTGTGATTACCAAAGTGGGGCTCGGGCACATCACTTCTATCGCCTCATCAACAAGTTTGACAACTGGAGCCGATGGCCCCGTAGCGCCCACTGCTCAAGTTGACACCATCATGGCCGCCGTCGGGTTCGACAAGGACGGCAAGGTGCTGAAGATCACTATCGACAACGCGCAGACAAAGGTCAAGTACGATGCAGACCTTCAGGTCGCGTCAGACCTGGCCGCACCGGGCCAGACGAAGGTGGAACTCGGCGACGCGTACGGCATGGGTCGGGTTTCAACCATAAAGAAGGAATGGTATCAGCAGATCGCGGAGTTCGAGAAATGGGCAACCGGGAAGACCGTAGCGGAAATCAAAGCCCTCAAGACCAAGGGCGAGGGAGACCACGCAGGCGTTCCGGACGTTCCCGAACTCACGTCACTTGTAACTATCACGGTTCCCGACTACATCGCTGCCATCGAAGAGGCTTACAGCAACTCGTTTGACGCTAACGGCGCGACCAAGCTCGGGCTGGGACACTCGGTTAGCATAGCGAGCTCTGTCGGTTACTCGAAGACAGAGACGGCCGAAGTGTTCCCCAGTGCCCAGGTTGAAACGGTCATGGCCGTGACGGCCTTTGACAAGGACGGCAAGGTCGTTCGAGCCGTCATAGACAACGCGCAGACTAAAGTGAACTACGACGCCGAAGGCAAGCTCATCAGCGACTTGGCCGAAGCCCCCAAGACCAAGGTCGAACTCGGCGACGCGTACGGAATGAAGAAAGTGTCGACGCTTAAGAAGGACTGGTACCAGCAGATCGCCGATCTTGAAAAATGGATGCAGGGCAAAACGGTCGAGCAGATCACGGCCATGAAGGTGAAGGCTCGCGACGAGAGCCACCCGGCCGTTCCCGATGTTCCGGAATTGACCTCAATGGTGACCATCACGGTCCAGGATTACCTTGCGGCGGTTCAGGAGGCTTTCCAGAAAGCAAAGTAGAGCGATTCGGCAAGGTCCGACGGGGCCCAAGAGGGGCAAAGATTTGTATACTCCCCTGCCATCTTGGCGGGGGAGTATACTATATTCAAAAGCGGAAGGGACGGTGGCCGGATGCCCAAGAAGACCTGGGTGACGGTTGCCCTTGTCGTCGTCGTGGCGCTGGGCCTTTACGTTTCGATCAGGCAGTTCGGCAAGAAGAACGCTTTGACGAAATACACCAACAGTTTCTTCGATACCTTCGACACCATCGTCACCGTTGTCGCCTATACGCCATCGGAACAGCAGTTCGACGACTACTTCCGTCAGATCCATGATAGGCTTCTGGAGCTCCACCAATACTACGACATCTACCATGAGTATCCGGGGATCAACAACCTAAAAACCGTGAACGACCGGGCCGGGGTCGAACCTGTCCCAGTAGCGAAAGAAATCATCGACCTAGTGGGTTTCTCCAAAGAATGGTACGCCAAGACTTCCCGCAAGACGAACATCGCGCTTGGAGCCGTTCTCAAGATCTGGCACGACTACAGGACGCGCGGGATAGACGACCCCGACGCGGCGGAACTACCTCCTATCGCGAGTCTGTTGTCTGCTGGAGAACACGTTGATATCGATAAGGTGATCGTAGACGCCGAGAGCGGTACCGTTTACCTTGAAGACCCCGAGATGAGCCTGGATGTCGGATCGGTGGCGAAGGGTTACGCGACCGAACTGGTGGCGGAAGAGATGAAGGCGAAAGGTTTCGTCTCCGCCATCATAAGTTCCGGCGGCAACGCCAGGACCATAGGGAAGCCCCTCGACGGGGTGAGGGAACGCTGGGGCATCGGCATCCAGGATCCGGCGAAGTCCATCTTTTCAGACGAGGAAAACTTGTTGGATGTCGTATACGCCAACGACATGTCCATCGTCACAAGCGGCGACTACCAAAGATATTACGTGGTTGACGACAAGATCGTCCACCACCTTATCGACCCGGCGACGCTCATGCCGGCGGATTATTTCCATTCAGTGACCGTCGTCACGCCGGATTCAGGAGCAGCGGATTTTCTCTCGACTACCCTCTTCTTGATGCCGTACGAGGAGAGCCGGGCGCTAGCGGAAAGCCTCGATGGCGTCGACGCGCTTTGGGTCCTTTTTGACGGAACCGTGGAGATGACGGATGGGCTGAAAGCGATCGCGGCATCGGGAGGGGCATCTGGGGCATTGCCGGCGAAGTAGGTCCTCAGAGGAATCGCGCCGATTTCGCGTATCGTCCATCGTCGAGTCTATAAGGTCAAAGATGTTCAGACTACGATAGGGAGGGTCCCGCATTGCCTTTCTACTCCTCATCCGAACGACCGCTGAAGTACGGCATTAACCCTCATCAAAAGCCCGCGAGGCTCGTCGGGGCCGGCCAGAAGGGGCTTCCGATATCCGTTTTGAACGGCAATCCCGGATACATAAACTTCATGGACGCCCTCAACTCGTGGCAACTGGTCAAGGAACTAAAGGACGTGCTCGGCGTGCCCGCCGCGGCATCCTTCAAGCACGTGAGCCCGGCAGGCGCGGCCGTAGGGATTCCGCTATCCGAGCCTTTGAAGAAAGCCTATTTCACCGGGAAGTCTGAGCTGTCCCTGTTGGCCTCCGCTTACGCGAGAGCCAGAGGCGCGGACCGGATGTCGTCGTTCGGCGACTGGGCGGCTTTGTCGGACGAGGTGGATGTCTCTACCGCGGAACTCATATCCAAAGAAGTTTCCGATGGAGTCATCGCCCCTGGGTACGAGCCTTTGGCTCTGGAGATCCTCAAGAAAAAGCGCGGCGGGAAGTACAATGTCGTCGCCATCGACCCCGACTACGTTCCACCACCCGACGAGCGCAAAGAAGTCTTCGGCGTCGCTTTCGAGCAGAGAAGAAACGACGCGGTCTGCGATGCGAGGCTTTTTCAGAACGTGGTGACGAAGAACAGCGAAGTGCCCGCCGGCGCCTTGCGCGACCTGATCATCGCCACTGTAGCGGTCAAGTACACCCAATCAAATTCCGTGTGTTTGGCTCTAGGCGGACAGATGATCGGCGTCGGGGCGGGTCAGCAAAGTCGCGTGCATTGCGTCCGGTTGGCCTCCTCAAAAGCTGACACGTGGTGGCTGCGACAGCATCCTTCCGTTTTGGGCCTAAGGTTCAAGAAGGGCATCGGGCGGCCGGATAGGGACAACGCCATAGACCAGTACCTGCGCGACGACCTTACTCTGGCCGAGCGAAAAGACTGGGAGGGCAGTTTCGAAGTCATCCCGGAACGCCTTTCTGCGGATGAGAAGAACAGGTGGCGAGCCTCACTATCGGGGGTCAGTCTTTCTTCAGACGCGTTCTTCCCGTTCAGGGACAACATCGACAGGGCGTGCCAAAGCGGCGTCCGGTATGTCGTTCAACCCGGGGGCTCGCTTCGTGACGCGGACGTGGTTTCCGCCTGCGACGAATACGGTATGGTGATGGCGTTTTCCGGACTGCGCCTCTTCCATCATTAGTCGCTATCGCGAAAGGTCCAAGGCTGCCGCGGGGGGAGGAGAGCACGCTTGAGGATAACCAAGTTTTCGCCCCGTTTCATCGAACGGTGCTTGGAAGGAGACCCGGCGCCGGGAGATGCCCTTCCGTGCCCAAGGTGCGACAACCTTGATACCAAGTACAACGATTACAAATCGTTGAGACGTTTGGGTCTTATCGCGCTACCTATCGGCGCTTTGGCCGCTTTCATGTGGGCTTTCTATCCGGCTGTCAGGATCCTTGGGCCAACCGTGGCGATCCTTTTCTTCGTCTTCACTTTGACCTCGGAGCCCGATTACATTTGCCGGGGCTGCCACTTCCGGTGGAGGGTCAAGGATGTACAGAAGTGGGCGCCGGCCATACGCCACGACGAAGAATTCAAGAGACGCCGCGCCGGTTCCATATAGGTTAGCCCGAATCCCCGGCGGAGCAGATCGGCTGAGACATGGTCCCGGGCGGAGCAGATTGGTGGCGACG
>CAZMEF010000122.1:0-1351 GCA_964565305.1 uncultured Eubacteriales bacterium
CGTACATTTCCAGGCTCCCTCGTTTGCGAATGTGCGGGACGATGAAGAACAACAGGGCCAAGCAGAAGGTTATGACTATATGCCTGCTCATCGGAACCATTTCGGTGTTTGACAGCATCAGATAGCTGAGCGCCGTCATAAGTGCCCCGACAACGCCGGCGACCGCGTTCCCCGCAAACTGTCCGCGTGAAGGCACGAACCTCTCCCAGAGCAAAACCGAGTCCAACGCGGCAACCGCACCGGCACCGAGGGCAAGCGCCAGCCTGCCTAACTTGTCAGCGGTGTCCGAGCTGATGGACCCGCTGTCAACGAGATAGATCGTCAAGCCGGTCAACAGGGCCGTCATGACTACGACGGCCCAAAAGCGTCGGAAGGTCGGGACGGCGGTGCTAACTATCCGTCCCAGCATGGTCCTAAACTTCATTTTGCCCAACTCCATTCGGGCAGCATAGTTGCGGAACAGCCCTAGTCTGCCGGCGCCTGGATTTCGTACGATCTCACTTCTTTGCCGGCGAGCCTATCCTCGCTGAGTCTGGACAGCTCGGAAACCGGAACCGTCACCGTGTCGGCCAACCCGTCGGACACGAACTTTGTCTCTGGATACTTCTCGAAATTGGTCAACCATTTGTCAAGTTCTGGTTGTGACCCGCGAATTCTCGGGATCGCCTGCGGTCGAAACGCGCCCGAAAAGGGCGAAGGCGCCGGTTCCGCTCCCACTAACAGTATGCCGAGATTATCATACTTTCGGCCTTCCCACTCGCCGGACATCAGGTTTTCCGACGACTTCGGGTACCCGCCGTAGGGTAGTGCCAATGAGACCATGCCGTAGCCGCACAGATCCTCTATGTAGTTATGGTAACGCCCTATCTCGGCGCGCACTTCCGCCGGGCTCAGCACCGATAGATCAGCGTGGGTCCACGTGTGATTACCGATCTCCATCCCGTTATCCAGAACGAATTGTAGGTATTCGCCCGCTTGTGAACCGCTTCCGAACGGATTGGTCGAGGTTATGTAGAAAGTCGCCGCATGCCCGAAATCGGGATGGGATTCGGAAAACTCGAGCATCATGCCAATGGCCGAATCTGGGTCCGCGACCATCGCGCCATCTTGTTCGATCAGCCTAAGTTGCCCCCGCGTACCGTCGTCGAAAGTGAATATGAGCGGGGTCCTGCCGAGAGGGACATCAACGTTGCCTCGTAGGAAATCACTGAAGAGAACAAGGCTGTATCCCAGGTTGTGGAACCTTTCAAGGTCTGCGCGGAAGTTGGCTCTGGTTCTGACCCACTCGGCTTCTTTTTCGGAAACGTCGTGGTACATGATGACCATCACTTTTCCTGCCTCGTTGACCTTC
>CAZMEF010000122.1:1451-5889 GCA_964565305.1 uncultured Eubacteriales bacterium
GCCCCATCGGGCTCAGTGCCTGTTCCGGTAGGATCATCTCCATCGGCGCCGGGTCCAGCCTCCGGCCCCGATGGCGAACTCGGGCCGCCGGTATCAGGAACCCGGACGCCTTCACCTCGAGAAGACAATATGTTGGAGGTAACGCGCGAGAGAATCAAAACGAGCGCAAGTGTCGCTGCCAAGCCCAGCATGAACTTCATGTTACCTTTTGCTGTCCGGCGTGTTGTCCTACGATTTCTAGTGCGTCTGGTTTCCTGTACGGGCTCCATGTGAACCTCCTCCAACAGATGTGCGCTGAACGTGCTGGCACGACCACGACCGGTGGTCAACCACCCAATATGACGATGGGACAGGCAACGAGTTCCACACAGTCGCGGCGGATTACTTCTGCGAGGTTGACTTATCTGCGACCCGGCGGAAGACGAAAACGCACGGCTTGGTCCCACCGCTTGATAGGCTCGACGATCTTACCTTGCATTCAAATCTTTCGCCAAGCGCCGTTTCGAGGTGATGCTTGACGTGTCCGCCACAGCAATAGCAGTAGGTGATGGATAGCGGCTCAGACGCGGCGGGTAGGCACGGGCACCGGTACCGGGGTTGATCCGGCGGTTGAAGGAGCACAACTATGCTTCCGTCTTGGGCCCTTGTAACTTTGTGCCCAAATATCAACTTGGCATCGTCGCAGGCTTTCAGCCGGTCTTCTACGTTCGCGTGACGGCGGTAGATCTCTTTCGCCATCTTGTGCCGTGCCCCTCCGAGGCAGCACGCGCATTCTTGTCGGATGGCTTGCCGCGTCTCTTCGGTCATCGTTTCGTCCATTCTGGCGACGGCCCCTCTGAACCAATCCGCTTTTGCGGACGGTTTGTCAGCCCGGCGAATTTGGTCGCCGCCTTCCATGATGTACTCGCGCGTTCCAGAAGGCACGCTGAAGCGTTCCATCACTTCGGCCAGAACTCTGATGCGCGCGTACTCGTAACGCACAGCCATCCCTCCGTAACGAATGTCCCGTATCGCAAAAGTCTACCAAAGCCATATTGTGAAAGTGGGCACAAGCACTTACAGTGATGATTCGACAACGGGCATCTGGAATCCCTTCCGGCACGCGTCGGGGTATTGCTTGCAACAAACACCCCTGTTACGGCATACTTGATCAGGTGTACGGTTCGACAAACGAGCCTTAGGGCGGCGTTGGAACCGGACACCTTGTTGTACCGATGGAGGGGAAATGCATGGCTTCGGCCTCAAAAGTTGAGGGTGCCGGGGACGCGGTTCAGGAGACATCGCTGAGCGATATCAGACGGAACATTTTGGGCATGGTTTGGCCCGTAACGGCGGAAAACATCCTTCAGCTTCTTATAGGTTTCGTGAACACGGCTATGGTCGGGCGCCTCGGGGCCGCGACCATTTTGGCGGTGGGTCTTTCCGGGCGGGTAGGAATGTTCGTCTGGATCGTGTTCAACGCAATCGGAACGGGAACCACGGTGTTGACGGCTCGGGCGCTGGGCGCGAAGGATCAGGAACGCATGCAAGATGTCGCCCGGCAGACCCTGATATTGACCCTCGCCATCGTCGGTGTCATGGTGGTTATTACCTACGCGTTCGCGCCTTTCTTGTTGGGCGTGTTCAAGCCGACGCCCGAGGCGATACCAATCGGTGTGGCGTATCTGAGGATTCTCGCGTTCAGCATGCCTTTTCAGGCAGTTGCAATGATGGTCGGCTCGATACTTCGCGGACGCGGGAACACGCGGACGCCCATGCAGATAGCGGTCGTCATGAATTTGATCGCTGCCGCTTTCACCTACGTCCTGATACACGGCAAATTTGGCTTCCCGGCTTTGGGATTCAGAGGACCGGCAGTAGCCACCATAATCGCTCAGGGAACGGCCGCCGCGGCCGCGCTCGTGTACCTATACAGCGGGAAGTCCGGGGTAGGGATCAGGATCCAGGATCCTGTGCGAGTGGATCCCGCCCTTATGAAGCGCCTATTGGCTATCGGGGTACCGTCTTCTGCCGAGATGCTGTTTTGGCAGTTGGCGGCCGTTTTGATCTTCCGTCTCATTAACGATTTCGGAACGGCTGCCGGCGCCGCGTACCAGCTCGGACTTCAGGCCGAGGGCATCTCCTACATGCCCACCGCGGGGTTCGGCATAGCCGCGACCGCCCTGGTGGGACGATCGCTAGGCGCGCGTAACCCGCGTCTCGCCGAACGGTATATTAAGGAACTCCTGCGCTTCGGCGTGATGGTGACGTCGGTCACCACGGCCATCTTGGTGTTTGGCCCCCGCCTACTGATGCGCATCCTGACGGACGATAAGGAAGTAATAGTCATAGGCGCGCAATATCTTTTGGTGATGGGGTTGTCCCAGATCCCCCAACAGATATCGGGGACGATCTCGGGCTCGCTTCGAGGGGGCGGGGACACCGTGACCCCGGCCGTTGCGGCGGGCGTCGGGATCTGGGGGTTCCGCGTTCCGATGGCGTATCTCTTGTCCAAGACGTTCGGGCTCGGGGTTCTGGGTATCTGGTGGGCGATAAACCTGGACCAGTTCTCACGGCTGGCTATCACCGGCGTCATATATCTGAGAGGCAAGTGGAAAGACCGGCTTGAGAACGGACACGCAGCCCCGGAGCCGCCCACACTATCAAATGAAGGTGATTCTCTCTAATGCTCAGTAATCTTAGTGCCTCTGTACGCGGCTTGTTTGGAGCGCAGGACATGACAGAGGGCAGGCCGATGCAAAACCTTTTGCGTTTTTCCGTTCCGCTCTTGATAGGGAACTTCGCCCAGCAGTTGTACTCAACCGTCGATTCGATCGTCGTTGGAAGATATGTGGGCGACGCGGCGCTTTCGTCAGTCGGAACCACTATGCCCGTTCTGAACCTTCTGTTGGTTCTTTTCATGGCTATTTCCACCGGTGCGGGAATCATGGTCGCGCAGTACTTCGGCGCCAAAGACAAAGCATCTCTTTCAAGATCGATCGGGAACGGTTTGTCTCTTGTCGTCGTCGCGGCCCTTGTCATAATGGCGTTGGGTATTCCGTCGGCCAGTTTTCTACTGACATTGACCAACACGCCTGTCGAGACCTTTCAGATGGCTCGTTCTTACCTGACGATACTATTGTGGGGCATCCTGTTCGTTGGCCTTTTCAACATCATTTCGGGCATTTTGCGAGGGCTTGGCGACACGACCTTCCCGCTCATCGCGCTCTTGACCGCCTCGATTCTTAATACCATCCTCGACGTTTGGTTTGTGAGTTCTTTCGGCATGGGCGTAGCGGGCGCGGCAGCGGCTACCATCATCTCGCAGTTTGTATCGGCCGCCTTGTGTCTTTGGAAGCTTCTGAAGCTGCGGTCGGAGATGGATCTTTCTCTCAGGGAGTTGGCCCCCAACAAGCAGTTCGCGCTACAGCTTCTCAGGCTAGGGCTTCCCGCGGGGCTTACGCAGGCCATTTTCTCGATGTCGATGGTGTTCGTCCAGTCGCTCACCAACAGCATGGGTTACCAGATAGTCACCACCACAACTGCTGTGATGCGGATCGACGGGTTCGCCATGATGCCAAACTTCACCTTTGGAATGGCCATCGCCACATTTGTGGGGCAGAACATAGGGGCGGGCAGGATGGATAGGGTGGAGCAAGGAACTAAAGATATTCTAAAAATAAGCCTGACGACGTCGTTCTGCCTTGTTACCATGCTCGTGTTTTTTGGCCCGAATCTTATTCGGATGTTCACGACGACACAGAGCATCATCGTTCTGGGAACGCGGCAGACTCGCATCCTGGCGCTGGGCTACGTGGCTATGGCGTTATCCCAGGTTTACGGCAGCATCATGCGGGGCGCGGGCGACACCATGCCGTCCATGTGGATCTCGCTCTTCACCACAGTGGGCATCCGGGTACCCACTGCCTATCTGTTCGCCTACTTGACTCGCAGCGCGGTCAACCCGAAAGGCGCCCCGGAGTCTTTGTTCTTCTCGATGCTCCTGAGTTGGATCCTGGGCGCCATGGCCAACTACTTCTGGTACAAACGTGGGGCGTGGAGGTCGAAATCGCTTATCCGGCGGTCCGTCATCCCGGAACTTGCCGAATAGCGCCCCAATCCACCAAAATCAGATCGTTTTCGACATGTGTAGAGTGGAATAACTCAATGTGTGAGGAGACCCGCCCATGCGCCCCGAACGTAAACGAGTCACACTAATCATCGCGTTAGCTGCCATAATGCTGATTCAAGCGGCCTTGTCCGGCCCAGTCAAATTCGCGGAGGCCGGGACCGTTCCGGTTTTTCGCCTTGGAGACGAGGTCTTGTTCGACAGATACATGCACTTGATAGAAGGCAAGCGCGTTGGCCTGATCACAAACCAGACCGGCGTGAACAGCAGGGGCCAGAGCACCATTGACGCTTTGGCGGACGATCCTCGTGTGACACTCACGGCGCTCTA
>CAZMEF010000123.1:0-3782 GCA_964565305.1 uncultured Eubacteriales bacterium
TGGTCAACAACACGGAAGCGGGAGCGTTGATGGTCATTGAAGTTGAAACCTTGTCAAGCGGGATGCCGCTAAAGACGGTTTCGACGTCCTCCAAGGAGTCGATGGCGACTCCCACGCGCCCGACCTCTCCTTCGGCCATAGCGTGATCCGAGTCGTACCCTACCTGCGTAGGGAGGTCGAAGGCGACTGAAAGGCCGGTCTGTCCCTGATTCAGGAGAAACCGGAACCGTTCGTTGGTTTCCTGAGCGTCGCCGAACCCCGCGTACTGGCGCATGGTCCAGAGGCGGCCCCTGTACATGGTCGGTTGGACCCCGCGGGTGAATGGATACTCACCCGGAAACCCGAGTTTGTCCAGATACGTCCAGTCGCCCAAATCGGCAGGCGTGTCCGCCCTGTTCACCGCGATACCCGAATCGGTGACGAACGCTTTCTTCCTTTCGGGGAAACGCGAAATGACCTTGGCAACAGAACCTTGCTCCCACTTTTCCTTCGCTAACCTGGTTTTCTCATCAGGGGCCATGCTGTAAGCCTCCTACTCAAATTCACGCGCGGCATCCAACCCCGCCTGGAATGCTTTCGTGTTCAACGCCTCTGTTCCTTTCGGAACCCGCGAAAGCAGCGATTTCAAGACCGCGTCCGGGGGGACCACCCCAGAGACCCCGGTAAGCAGCCCGAGCGCGACGATGTTCGCGACGATCTCCCTTCCCAATTCGACCGCTTTCTTGGAGATAGGATACGAAATCACCCGCGCTTCCAATTCGGGCACCGACCTGACGTGATTGGAATCGACTATGACGGTGCCACCAGGCGCGATGGTGGACGCGAATTTGTCGCACGCCTCCTGAGCCATCACGACGATGAAGTCCGGCGCGTGGACCTCCGGGTAGTCGATATCCTCGTCGGAGATGACCACGTCGGCCTTGGATGAGCCTCCCCTGGATTCGGGGCCGTAGGACTGAGTTTGAACGGTGTTAAGGTCCGTATGCTCCGCCGCGGCGCCGGCGAGGATGATGGCGGCTGTCATAAGCCCTTGCCCGCCCTCGCCCGCCAACCGAAACTCGACTCTCATCAGTCGTCGCTCCTTTCCCTTACGCGGTCGATGAGCTTCAAATACGTCGCGCTGAACTCCGGAACGTTCTCCTCGCGGCGGAAAGTGCCGATGGGGAACTTGCCTTTCTTCTCCTCATCCGAAAGCTTATCCCACGACGACGCCGCCACAGCGTGGTCCCTGTACCAGTACATCATGTCGAGAGGATCGCGCAGTTTGTTCCTCCTGCCGTAATAAGTGGGGCACTGGGAAAGCGCTTCGACGAAAGCGAACCCGTCGTGCTTCAGCGCGTCCTTGATGATGTTCGTGAGCGGTCTGGCGTGATAGGTCGTGCTGCGGGCGACGAACGTCCCGCCCGCTCCCTTCACCAAATCGCAAAGGTCGAAGGTGGGCTCCACCATCCCGTAAGGCGCGGTTGACGCGAAACTCCCCTGAGGCGTCACAGGCGAATACTGTCCCGACGTCATGCCGTAAATCGTGTTGTTGTAGCAGATCACAGTCAGGCCGATGTTGCGCCTCGCGGCGTGGATGAGGTGGTTCCCGCCGATGGCGGCAGCGTCCCCGTCCCCCGTGATCACTATCACCCGGAGTTCGGGCCTGGCCATCTTGATGCCGGTGGCAAAGGGCAAAGCCCGCCCGTGCGTAGTGTGAAGCGTATCGAAGTTGAGGTAACCGGGCGCTCGCGAAGAACAGCCTATTCCCGACACGACCACGGTTTTCTCTGTGTCGATGTTCAGCTCCTCTATGGCCCTAATCAGGGCCTGCGTTACTATTCCGTGCCCGCAGCCCGGACACCAGATGTGCGGAAGTTTCGTCGATCGCAGATGCTTTTCCAAAGGATGGGCCACCTAAATCGCCCCCTTCACGACTTCTAGGATTTCATCCGGCTCGATGAACTGGCCGGCGATCTTGTTGATCTGCAAGACCGGACACGAGTCGCCGAGAACGCGCTTCACGGGGAGTACATACTGGCCCATGTTCATCTCCGGAACGATGACGGCCTTGAGGTTCATATCGCGCAGCCGGGCGATCCGTTCCTCAGGGAACGGCCACAGCGTGATGACGCGGAGGAGGCCCGCCTTGATACCCAGTTCGCGCGCGTCTTTGATGGCTTTCTTGGCGGAGCGGGCGGTGCCGCCGTACGCGACGACCACGACCTCGGCGTCGTCCACCTCGATCTCCTCAAAGAGCGCCAGCTCCTGCCTACGGCTCTGGATCTTGCTCACGATGCGGCCGATCTGCTTCTCCGCGACTTTCGGGTTGTTGGTGGGAAATCCATCTTCTCCGTGGCTGAGTCCGGTCACGTGGAAGCGATAACCCTCGCCGTACGCCGCGAGAGGAGGCACATCGGGAAGCTTCCCAGTCCCGGGCTTGAAGGGTTTGTACGCGTCTTTCTCGCCCGTAGGTTTATCCCTTTCGATGACCTCAAGGTGATCCTCGGGCCTCAGAGCGACCTTTTCGCGGAGATGCCCCACTATCTCGTCCATCAACAAAACGACAGGGGTTCGGAGCTGCTCCGCCACGTTGAAAGCGCGAATCGCCAGAGTGTACGCTTCGCGGACCGACGAAGGGCACAGAACAACCATCTCGTGGTCCCCATGGGCGCCCCATCGGGCCTGCATAACATCGCCCTGGGCGGGAGAGGTGGGCATGCCGGTGGAAGGGCCCACGCGCTGCACGTTCACCACGACGCACGGGATCTCGGCCTCACACGCGAAACCGATGTTCTCCTGCTTCAGCGAAAATCCGGGACCGCTTGTGGCCGTCATCGCCTTGAGCCCCGCGAGCGATGCCCCGCAAACCGCCGCCATGCTCGCGATCTCGTCTTCCATTTGCATGAACTTGCCGCCGATCGGAGGGAGCTTCAGCGAGCAAAGCTCCGCTATTTCCGTAGAAGGCGTTATCGGATACCCGGCAAAGAACTTAAGGCCGGCGGCGATGGCCCCTTCAACGCATGCTTCGTTGCCTTGTAGGAGTCTGGGTTCCATCCTGGTCATTTGCCCTCTCTCCTCTTAATCGATATGGCGAAGTCAGGGCAGTGCATCTCGCACAAAAGACAGCCTATGCAGGCATCTTCGTCCACTACGCTAACTTCCCCCGTTTCTTTGGCACCGAGCACCTTCTTCGGGCAAAACGCGATGCACAGCCCGCATTTCTTACACCACTCGGGATTAATCGATACTTCCCAAGCGCCTTGAGCCACGGTCTACCCCCTCCTGCCTGTTCTTTCTGCGGTGCTCCAAAACCGACGCCCTAAGCAAATTCACAGACCCGGCGTCGGGCTTGTAGATGAACTCGATTACCTGCGTGCCGCGCTTAACAAGAGACGATACCTCCCGCAGCCTGCCGGGCGATACCACAACGGCCTTCTTGTCCTTCAGCCTCTCGCGCACGCTATCCAAGTTGCGATCTGTCGTAACCTCTACGTCAACCTCGGTGATGCCCGCTATCTCCATGGATTTCAGGATGCGTTCGGCAAATCGCTCGGAGATGCAGACCAGAAGGACTTTCGTGCCCGTTGGCAGCCTCGCGATGTGGACGATTGACTCGATGAGAGGGTCAAGGGCTATCCCGAGAATATCGCCTGTCCTCGAGGGGAAAAGGCTCCTAACCTCGTCAAGGTGGAAAAAAGTCGTAACCACAAGGTCCGAGTCGGCGATCTGGGTGAAGGAATCTGGTTTTCCCGAAGCCAGGTCGTCGGTCATTATAGGGACGACCTTCACGCCCGTTCCCA
>CAZMEF010000123.1:3792-5871 GCA_964565305.1 uncultured Eubacteriales bacterium
AAGTAGTCCAGCTGCTCCTTGTTGCATTCCACGAAGGCGATGTTGATCTCCGAGAGCATCCGCCGCCTCTCTTCGACCCGTTTCCCCGCCACAAGCAGGAACTCCTCAAGGCTCACGCCAAGCGATATCGCGTCCTCCAGACTCGAATCGATTATGCGGGCCACTCGCTCGCGCTTGTTTTCGAGGCGGAGGATGTCGTCGGCCTCTGCAACAAAAGTGCCTCTGCCTTGCCGGGAGGTGATCATCCCCTCTGCTTCGAGTTGCCGGTAGGCGAGGCTTACAGTGTTGCGACTGACCCCGAGCTCAGCCGCAAGCGACCGTTCGGTAGGAAGCCTTTGGCCCTTCTCCCAGTGACCGGAGGCGATCAGTGCCTCGATACGCCTTTTCACCTGAAGGTAGATCGGCAGTCCACCCCGACGCAGCAGATCAAAGTTTTCGGTGTCCGCCAAAGAATCAAGCCCCTTCCCCAACGGATCTTTTCGTCAATGGATCCTTTCGTTATGCCTAATTGGATCTCCTTCACCAAGCGGTTCATATTCGCCTTTGAGTCCCTAAATCCCTTCTTCCACGCGTTATGCCCGATAGAAAAATCCGGGCGCGTTTGCACCCGGATTGGACTGCTTTGTTGATCCAAATCGGTCGGGGTCCCCGAACCTTTAGTCCTTAAGAACCCTTTGCACGCTCAGCACAAGTACATCCACTTCCACTTTTTCCGCCACACGGAGTTTCAGCGTGGAGTCGTCGACTTTTGTGATGACTCCCAAAAGTCCCCCGGCCGTCACAACCTTGTCGCCAGGCTTGAGCGCGCGGATCATCGCCGCCCTTGCCCTTTGTTCCTTCTGCTGAGGCCTTATCATGAGAAAGTACATGCCGCCGAACAGCAGCACCAATAAACCTATCTGCTGGACCCACGGGTTTGTCAGATCTGGCAAATTACGAACCCTCCTTGCGTCGTCGCTGAGGAATATCGCGGACCGACTTGACGATACTTTCGACGCACTTCCTTATATAACCTTTCTCCAACCCGGTTGTCTATTAGCAGACCGGTAGTCGTCAGAACGGATAGACCCGGGAGATCTCCCCGGCGAAGGAACTCTCTGTTCCTGCCCGGAGGCTTTCGCGGATACCTTCCATCAACCTTTGGAAAAACCTAAGGTTGTGGATGGTGGTTAAAGTCCAGGCCAGGCTCTCTTCAGCCACGAACAAATGACGGATGTATGAGCGCGAGAAACCCGAGCAGGCCTTGCAATCGCATCCCTCTTCGATAGGTCCGTCGTCCTTCTGGTAGCGGGCATTTCGCAGGTTCAGCGTTCCTTCAAAGGTGAATGCCCTTCCGTGCCGGGCGTTTCGCGAAGGCAACACGCAATCAAACATGTCCACCCCCATCTGAACCCCTCGAACCAAGTCCACGGGGTGCCCTACCCCCATGAGGTAGCGCGGCTTGTCCCGGGGCAGACATTCGGCGGTAACCCCCAGCACGTCGAAGAACTCCCCTTTCGGCTCGCCAACCGCGAGTCCCCCGATGGCGTTTCCCGGGAAATCCAGCTCAGAGATGTCTTCCGCGCACTGCCGCCTCAGGTCCGGATACACAGAACCCTGGACGATCCCGAATAGTGCCTGTTCGTATGGCGCGGCGGCCTTCGCGTCCACCCTCGACCGTTCCTCACACTTCTTCCGCTCCGCCAGCTTGGCCCGTCTCGCCCAAAGAAGCGTCCGTCGGGCGGCTTCCCGCGCGCCCTCTTCGCTCACGGGATAGGGCGGGCACTGATCGAGGCACATGATGATGTCGGCTCCGATATCGACCTGTGCCGACACCGAGTCTTCGGGCGTGAATCTCACGAGCCTTCCGTCTATGTGCGAGCGAAAGGACACTCCGTCGTCGTCCAAAGAAGCCATGTGGCCAAGGCTCATGACCTGAAACCCACCGCTATCCGTCAAACAGGCCCCACGCCAGTTCATGAACTTGTGAAGGCCGCCCATGCTCTTCACGACATCGGGTCCGGGACGAAGGTAAAGGTGGTAACCGTTTGAGAGCATCAGGCGGGTCCCCGTTGCCCAGACATCGTCAGGAAGCACGGA
>CAZMEF010000124.1:0-5818 GCA_964565305.1 uncultured Eubacteriales bacterium
AACGCGATCGCTTGCTCTAACGAAGCCATCAGGATGTAGGAAGGTGACGTCGTCTGAACTGCCCGTAAGGCCTCCTCAAGTGACCCCTCCAAGCCGGGGAACAGTCGGGGAGTGGATAGCCCCATGTGGACTAGCGCAGTCTGCGTGTACGCCACGGTGGTCTTATGCGCTCCGTGGACAACCAGGTCCGCCCCCGCCAAAAGGGCGGATGGAGGCAGCGAGTCACCGGCGGAAAAGTGCGTCCCGTGCGCCTCGTCTACAATGAGCACGGCGCCGAAAGAATGGACAACCTCCGCAACCTCTTTCAAATCCCGCGAGAACCCGCAATAGGTGGGGCTCAAAACCAAGACCGCCCTGGGCGGACCATCGTCTGTATCCGAGCAGCTGTTAGGGGAGGATGCGACATCAAGTGCCTCCTTGACGCTGTGAGCGTCGAGCGGCAGATACCCTCCCAGTCGGGGGTCGTATTCAGGCCACACAAAAACGGGTTCCATTCCCGACATGGCCATCGCGGTGACCATAGAACGATGAACGTTGCGCGGCAGAACCACGGTGCCGTTGCCGACCGTCATTCGCACCGCTAACAAAGCAGCTTGGATGCCCGCAGTAGCCCCGTTCACGAGCAAGTGGGTCCTCGCCGATTCGAACAACTTCTCGGCGCGGCGCTCGACATCCCGTATGCAGCCTGTCGGGTAATGTAGATTATCGAGCCCGGGAGACTCAGTCATGTCAAATGCCCGAAGCTCGTCTAAAAGCTCTGAAGCCCACTCCGGCGTCGGATCGGGGCTTTCACGTTTGGAGAACGCCTTGCGTCCTTTGTGCCCGGGCACATGCATCCGCATAGGTCGTCGGGACGCGTAGCGAGACATGGACTCGATTATGCCGTGGCCTCTATCAGACATTCTTTTTCCTGCCTTCTCTTAGTTGTCGGACTGTTACGCCATTTTGCCCACTCGCACAAAGTTACCAGAACGAAAGGCATATGTCGAATGATCTTATGTGGTCCGATTGGGTGCTACTGGGGACCCACCAGGGTTCTACCCGGGCCCGCCGTAGCAGGCTAAAAGCGGCATACGCAGAAGATAAGAGAATGTTAAGAAATCCCCTTTATCGTCCTTAAATGTGCCAGTCTAATCTGTAGGCGGTACGACGGAGAGCGTTATGGGAGGAAGACTCGATGGAAACTGCCAACGCGAAGGAAATAATCAGAGCGACCAAGTTGTCAAAGGTCTTTGGAGAAGGCAACGCCACCACTTGGGCGCTCCGCGACGTTACGTTCACTGTCGCCCCGGGTGAATTCATAGGCGTGATGGGCCCCTCGGGCAGCGGCAAGACCACTTTGTTGAACCTTGCGGCCGCAATAGACGTTCCCACCTCGGGCACGATCGCCGTAAATGGCATCAACTTAGCAAGCCTAAACGACCGGGACCTGGCGATTTTGAGGCGGCGCAACCTGGGCTTCATCTTTCAGGACTACAATCTGCTTCACACCCTTTCGGTGAAAGAGAACATACTGCTTCCGCTTGCGCTTGATAACGTCAAACCGGACAAAATGGAAGAACGCTTATCTGAGGTGGCCTCGCGACTCGATATCGGAGCGATACTGCCGAAGAGAATCTTCCAGGTGTCCGGGGGCGAGCAGCAACGCGCCGCCATCGCGAGGGCGATCATCCATGATCCCGCGGTTATCCTGGCTGACGAGCCAACAGGCAACCTAGACTCGCGTTCATCTAGTGCCGTGATGAAGTCGCTGGGCGATCTAAACGCAAACATGAAGGCGACGATCCTGCTCGTAACGCACGATCCGCTAGCCGCAAGTTATTGCACCCGGATCTTGTTCATAAAAGACGGCCGCATCGAATCTGAGTTGCACCGTACGGGCCAAAGGCGTTCGTTTTATCAAGAGATACTCGGAGAATTGCGCCTCCAGGGGGGTGAGGAGTTTGACGCTCTTCCAACTCGCCCGGAGTAACATCAGTGGCTTGCGGCGGAAATATCTGGCGTTTCTCTTTGGCAGCGTCCTCGCCGTCTCGCTTTTCTACCTTTTGGTCGCGTTTGTGCTCCATCCTGACGTCAATTCCGGCTTTGTCGCCCAGGAAAGCGCCGTCCGAAACGGCCTAAAGGTGTCGCAGTGGATCCTTCTCTCATTCACATTCTTCTTCGTCCTGTATTCAAGTTCGGCTTTCATCAAAGCGAGGAAGAAGGAATTTGGCCTTCTATGCCTGCTCGGAGCGACGAAAAAGCAGGTTGCGACTATCATCGTCATGGAACACATTCTTATCGGATTATTGGGCATAGGGATAGGGCTTGCGGTCGCTATCCCCGCATCGAAGGTAATGCTCAGCGGAATGGCGAAGGCGCTGGGCGTGAATTCTCCCATCCGTTTCATGCCCATAATTCCGGCCATCTGGCGGGCGGTAATCATATTCGCGCCTTTGCACGCGCTCATAGGCGCGGTAACGGCTTCTCAGATATCCCCGCGGCATGTGGTCAAACTGCTGCGAGAGCATCAACAACCCAAAGCGCTTCCCCACTGGTCGCCCCTGGCCGCCGCCGTTTCGGTCATTTTAATCGGAAGCGGATACGCGATAGCTTGGGTGGTCGAAGGCGAACTGCTCGGGCTCGCCATGCTGCCCGTGACTTTGGCAGTTACAATTGGGACGTTTCCGCTGTTTTCTCAGGTTAGCGTTGCCATACTGAGGAGTCTTCAGAGGAATACGTCGTTCTATTACAAGAACCTCAACCTTCTCACGTTGGGCGACTTAACCTTCAGGATGAAAGAAAACGCGAGAGTTCTGGCCACCGTAGCGGTGTTGAGCGCCGCTGTCATCACGGCCACGGGGACGATGTACACGGGGCAAGCAACCTTGCTCCGAGGGGAGGAAGCCTACCGGCCTCACGCTCTTACCTTCGCGCTTCGGGGCGACACAGATTTCGATGCCCTGGCGGCCCGCATCGGAGATATTCTCGCGCAAGAGAAGGTCTCTTTGACAGATGAGATCGTGCTCCGGGGGTTTGTTTCCCCCGAAACCAGGGTCATGGTAATCCCCAAAGATGATTACAATCGTTGGGCCGGAAGGCACGGCCGGCCGCCTATCGAGCTTGACAGGGCGAACGCGGCCTTATTGGACCCGGATTGCAGCGCGCCCGATCCCAGCGCGCCGCTCGTTCCCATGACCGTGGATGTAGACGGAACCGCTTTTGACATTACCGCTGACAGGTGGCCGTTCACAAGGACAAACATGCTGTTCGGCCTCGACCGTCTTCTGATAGCCGATACCGCGCTGTACGAGGAAATGGAGGCGGAAGCACCTCTAGATACGAGAGCCGCCTTCTTCAGCTACGACTTTGCGAACTGGACAAAGGCGGAAAAAGCCAATACGCGCCTAAGTGAAACTATCCCGGAAAATAACATAATCTGTTACTCGTCCAGGCTCGATACCTACTCCGCCTACAAACAACTGACAGCCTTAACTGCCATGATAGCCGTCACAGTAGCTTCCCTTTTCTTCATCTCTTCTGGGAGCATGTTGTATTTCCGGTTGTTCAGCCAAATCCAGGAAGACAAAGAGAAGTACATTGCGATGCGAAGGCTCGGCGTCTCCAAGCGCGAGATCAACACGCTGATTACAAGGCAAGTTGCGGTCTTGTTTTTCGCTCCCATCGCCGTGGGAGTCCTACACTGCGGGTTCGCAATGAAGGCTCTGTCGAATTTGCTGAGGGAAATGAACTGGCCCTACGCGAGCGTATTCAGGTACGCTTTAGTGGCGACAGCCGGATTCACGGCGGTCCAGGCGCTGTACTACATCGTAGCCAAAACCGCCTATGTCAAAGAGGTAACGTAGAGAGGAAGGACGGAGGTTTTTCGGGCCTCGCCACCGGCGCTGACGAGCCCGCTAAGGTTTTTCTTGACCGACTCGGGCACCCAAGATAGTCTGGTGATGGGTTACCCTAAGGAGGGCTTAGCGAATGAAAGACTTTATGGAGTTTATCCGAAAGCAAGGCGTCGTCGGGCTGGCCATCGGCTTCATATTGGGCGGCGCCGTTTCGAAAGTAGTGTCGGCGTTAGTTGAAGACCTGCTTAACCCGCTCGTCGGAGTGGTCCTCGGCGGCGCGAGCGGTCTGGCCGAATCATCGTTCAGGATCGGCAGCGTAGAGTTCATGTTGGGCCACTTTGTGAGCGTCATCGTGGATTTCATCATGGTGGCGGCGGTAGTCTACTTCATCTTCAAGCGCCTGGGATTGGAGAAGCTCGACAAGAAGGCTTAGAGGACATCAAGCCGCCCATTGTCGTCGTTAATCGGGCTCAATGGGCGGCGTCCCGCAAATCCTTGCTCAGCAAAGGCCGCTCACCTTACGATAGACCTTCATGGTTTCCTCGGCCATGACAGCGGCATCGAACATCTCTTCCGCCCTTGCCCGCCCCGCATGGCCCATTTTCTTTGCAAGCTGAGGATCAACAAGCATGCGGACTATGCCCTGCGCGAGCGCCGCCGGCTCTCCAGGCGTTACGAGAATTCCGGTCCTGCCGTCTTCGACCACCTCGGGGATTCCGCCCGCCGAAGTGGCGACTACCGGTAACCCCGAGGCCATGGCCTCAATGATAGCCAGACCCAATCCCTCGCTGCGTGAGGGGGCTACGTAGACGTCCAGTCCCGCCAGAAAGCCGGGCGCGTCGTCCACGAAGCCGGTCATCTTCACCACGCTCTCCAGCCGTTGCCTTCGAATCCTCGCCACGAGTTCCGCCTCGATGGGCCCTGCTCCGGCTATCACGAATCTCACCGAAGGCACCGCCGGGAGCACGATTTTTGCGGCATCGATCAACACGTCAAGCCCCTTTTGCGGGTCAAACCTGGCCATCGTTCCTACGACAAAGCCGCGGCGGGCCCCGATAGAGGCGGCCAAGGGAGCGGCGCCCGGCGCCGTACCGAACCGCCGCGCCGCCACAGACGAGTAATCAGTCAGGTTTATGCCGTTACGAATGACCGTGACGCGCTTCCTCTCAACACCGGCTTCCACTAGCCCCTCGGCCACTCCCGCTGAGACGGCTATGATAGCGTCCGAAAACATCCTTCCCGCGCAAGCGTTGAGGAACTTTTTCAGCCGCCTGGGCCTATGAGGGCGAAGCTCGGCCACAACGCCGCGCCGGCCCGTCGAGCCGTGCTTTGTGTAAACGATGCGGGTTCCGGTAAGCCGGGCGGCGATACGCCCCGAAAAAACGCCATGAGTGTGCACAACGTCCGGCCGTTCGCGTCTCATAAGTTGGGTTAGTTCGGACGCAAGATGGCCGGAGAAGGACACGTCGCGCCCTGAGATCGGTATCCTACGGATCCCCATGTCATCCAAACGCCTGCCCAGTTCGCCATCTGGGCAGGCCACCAAGATCTCGTGGTCTTGAAACGCGGCCTGCGGTAACAGGTACGTCAGGTAGCGCCCCGCCCCGCCGAAATTGGTGTCGGTAATGACATGCAGGATTTTCATGGCCGCTCTCTCGCTTCTTTTGCGGATGCGCCCGCGCCGATGCCCACGACGCTCCAAAAAGCCCCCGCGATCTTCGGGCTGTACCACGTGTAGTCGATGATGCCGTGGAACAAGTGGCCCGCGACAACCGCGACGCACCCGGCGAGAACGCCCACGGCAGCCCATCGGACGCCCCTTCGCCCTCTGTTACGACTTACGGCTCTGAGAGAGGCGAAGAGCCAAACCGCCAGCAAGCCCGACATCGCCAAGAACCCAAAGAGCCCCACCTCAATGAGAAACTGCAAGAAAGTGTTGTGCGCGTGCGGCGCCGGGGTTTGTATAATCATATACTCGGGAT
>CAZMEF010000125.1:0-5010 GCA_964565305.1 uncultured Eubacteriales bacterium
CCCTTCCATGCGGCTCGTTACCGACATCTTCGAGTACTGCTCTAAGGTCATCCCTGATTGGAACACCATATCCATCAGCGGTTACCATATCCGCGAGGCGGGGGCGACCGCGGTGCAGGAGGTCGCGTTCACGCTCGCCGACGGCATCGCCTACGTACAGGCCGCTGTGGACAAAGGGCTCGACGTGGATGCCTTCGCGGGACGGCTCTCGTTTTTCTTCAACAGCCAGATGGATTTCTTCGAGGAAGTCGCCAAGTTTCGCGCCGCTCGCAGGCTTTGGGCCCGTATCATGAAGGAGCGGTTCGGCGCCAAGAACCCCAAGTCGTGGATGCTCCGCTTCCACACGCAGACGGCGGGCTCTTCCTTGACAGCGCAGCAGCCCGACAACAATATCATCCGCACGACGCTCGAGGCCCTAGCTGCCGTGCTCGGCGGCACGCAGTCGCTTCACACCAACTCCAAAGACGAAGCGCTGGCGCTTCCAACCGAAAATTCTGTGCGGATCGCCCTCAGGACCCAGCAGGTCATCGGGTTTGAGTCGGGAGTCGCGGACGCGGTGGATCCCCTGGCCGGTAGCTACTTCGTTGAACATCTGACCGACGAGATCGAAGCCAAGGCCGAGGAGTACATCAAAAGGATCGACGAAATGGGCGGGGCCGTGGCGGCTATCGAGGGCGGCTATCTGCAAAGGGAGATCCAAGACAGCGCCTATAAGCACCAGAAGGCGATCGAGGCAAAAGAGAAGACGGTCGTAGGGGTTAACGCTTTTGAGGTGAAGGAACCGCCTCCCCAGGGCTTATTGAGGGTGAACCCGGCCATCGCCGAAGCCCAGGTCAAGCGGCTGGCCGATCTTAGGAGACGGAGAGATAACAAGGCGGTCGGAGACGCGCTCAAGTCCTTGGAGGATGGGGCGAGGCGAAGCGACAATCTCATCCCGAAGGTGCTTGACGCCGTGAAGGCGTACGCCACCATAGGCGAGGTCTGCGGGGCGCTCAGGGAGGTTTTTGGCGTATACAGGCCCGGCTCGTGGGTGTAGGGCAGGTTAGGTAGGAGTAGATAGGCCTGCGTGGGAAAGCCGGCAGGGTAGGTAGGCCTGGCAGGTAAGGGAGGTTATGGCGGATGATCAAGAAGATCAACCATCTCGGGATAGCCGTGAGGAGCTTGGATGATGCGGCGACGGCGCTGAAAGAGGCTTTTGGGCTGGAAGTGTCGGGGTCAGAGATCGTGGAGTCGCAGAAGGTTCGCGTCGCTTTCATTCCTATCGGGGACACAAGGCTTGAACTCCTGGAGCCCACCGAGGAAGAAAGCGCCATCGGGAAGTTCTTGACGAGCAGGGGAGAGGGGCTCCATCACATCGCGCTTGAGACAGACGACGTCGCCGGTGGACTGAAGGAAATAGAGGCCAAAGGAATGAGGCTAATCGACAGCGTTCCCCGGCCCGGCGCCCACGGCACCAGGGTCGGTTTCGCGCACCCGAAAAGCACCTTCGGCGTTCTGTTCGAGCTTGTGGAGGAGTCATGCGAGAAGAGCGACCACTAACGGAGGATGATCGGGCCTGCTTTGCGGCCCCCATCGAGCCCGTCATAGACTGCCATTGCCACGTGCTCCCGGAGGAACTGCTTGCGGACCTTCCCGGTTTCGCTTCGGTGGACAGTTACTTCGCTAACTTGACGACTACCAAGGGCGGACGTTTCGCTTCCGGCGAAGACCTCGTGCGCGAGATGGACGCTTCGGGGATCTCGAAGGCGATCGCTTTCGGGTTCGCGTCCTCGGACCCGGGCATCAACCGGATCCAAAACGATTACGTCTCGTCCCTCTGCAAGAAGTATCCCGGAAAGCTGCTCGGGCTGGGGGTCCTTTCTCCCGCTTGCGCCGGCTTTGTGGAAGAGGCCGTCCGGTGCCTTTCGATGGGGCTCGTCGGGTTTGGGGAGTTGTTTCCGGCGGGACACGGCTATGCGCTGGAAGGGCCGGAAGCCGCGCGTCTCGCGGCGATCGCGGTGGAAGCCGAGGGGCTTTTGCTCTTTCACGTAAACGAGGATACCGGCCACAGTTATCCGGGTAAGGGCAACGTCGGACCGGGCCACGCGTATCGCTTCGCGGCGGCGAACCCGGAGGCAAGAGTCGTATTCGCGCACTTTGGCGGCGGGCTACCGTTCTATTGGACGATGCCGGAGGTGCGCGCTCTGAAGAACGTCTACTACGACACTGCGGCCCAGCCGTATCTTTACGAGCCGCGGGTCTACAACGTCTTGAAGGAGACGGGAGCTCTCGGGAAGATCGTCTTGGGGAGCGATTATCCTCTACTGACATGCAAAAGATACATTAGGGACATGCGGAATTCCGGTCTTCCGGATTCCGACATTCTCAGGATGGTCGCGGGCAACGCCGGACCGTTGGTAGATTCTACATAGCCCGGCGCGAAGGAAACTGAGGGCCGGCTTAGAATATCCTAGATCGAGGGGACGTGTGGATAGCAAAATACAGTGCGAGGGGGCTTTGAATTGGAGGGGCCGCCCAGAGACGTCGAGTACATCTGTCTTTTGTGTGGGGTTCAGGGCCTGACCAAGATTTCTGCAAAGACCATCGACAGACTGCATGATCCCGAAGTAGAGAAAACCGGAGGCGACGATTCGCTCCTCTGCCCAAAGTGCGGGTACCCGCTTTTGTGCATCGAGCGAGAGGTCGCCTCCAGCGCTTCTTTAGGAGAAGTGGCGCTCAAGTCGTAGAGCCGCGAAGTTACGGAGTCCTTGTCACCTCGTCCGGAGTTTCGGCGGCGAAGGGCTTGGTCGGCAGTCCGTGTTCCTTTAGCGTCGCGTTGATTGTGGCCTTGGCTTTGTCGTCGATTCCGGGCCACGACGCGACTTCGCGGCCGCTGAACCTTTGGAGATCACGAAGGTGCTTCAGGCCGCGTTCTTTGATGGTTTCCTGGGCCTCCGGTTCCAGCCTGTCAAAAAGCGCTTCCATGGGAGTGAAAACCCCGGGCTCTTTATGAGCGAATCCCTTGTCGAATCGTGTCGCTTCTTCTTTGTCCACTTCGAAAACCGGATCCTCATAGAAACGGCCCGAGATGCCGTCAAAGGAGCCTTCCACAAGCGGCATCGCCATGAACGCGTCGACAGTTTTCCCCGCCGAAGTCAAAAGGTTGAACTCCGCCGCCCTCCGGAAGCCGAAGCGCGGGTAGTAATCCGGGTGGCCGAAGAACACAATTGCCCGGTAGCCGAGGCGTTTCGCCTTCGCGATCGTGTGGAGAAGGAGCGCCCGCCCCACGCCTTTTCCTTGGTGCTCGGGCAGGACGCTGATGGGGCCGAAAGTGAGCACTTCGTGTTCGGTGCCCGCGCCGTCCACTATCTTGGCTTTGGAGAACATAATGTTCCCGATGATCTTTCCGCGAAGCTCGGCCACGTAGTCCAGCTCGGGCACAAAGGCGGGCACTTGGCGCAGCTTGTGCACCAGAAGGTGTTCGTCGCAACCCGGTTGGCCCGTCGTCCAGAAGGCTTCGCGAGTCAGTTCTTCCACAGCCCTGTGATCGGACAGGCGCTCAAGACGGATCACCAGATTCGGAACAGGCTTCGAAACGTGGTTCAAACGGTTACCTCCCTGCGTTTTGGTCTGCTTTCTTACGCTTCCTTACACTTCCTTACACCTTGCTACACTCTCGAAAAGACGACTCCTCTGGTCGCTTGATACTTTCCGTGCCTATCCGCATAGGTCACGGACGGGCGCTCGCCGCGGAAAAACAGCACTTGTAGGATCCCTTCACCGGCGTAGACCTTGGCGGGAAGAGGGGTGGAGTTGCTGATCTCGATGGTGACCTGACCTTCCCAGCCCGCCTCCAACGGCGTCACGTTCACGATGATCCCGCACCTCGCGTAAGTGGACTTGCCGATGCAAACGGTCATTACATCCTCCGGCACCCTTATGTACTCGACCGATCTACCCAAAACGTATGTGTTAGGGGGCACGATCACCGCTTCGTGCGGTTCGACCACCCGCTTGACCATAGCCTCTTCGGGAAAATCCTTGGGGTCCACGACGGTTCCGCCGCAAAGGTTAGAGAATATGTGGAACTCCCCGGAGATCCGCAGATCGTACCCGAAGCTGCTCAGGCCGTACGATATGACGCGTCTTCCGTCTTCGTCGCGAACCTGATGGTCGGAGAAGGGCTCTATCATGCCCTGTCGTGCCAGTTCTGAGATTTGCCTGTCATTCAGTACCATGGAATCCACCTCGCTCTGCTGTACGGATTCTGCTCGTTCAGCCCGGACCTGTACGGATTCTCCTCGTTTGGCCCGACCTGTGCAGATTCTGCTCGTTCAGCCCGACTCGCTTTGGGCGCGCGTACGCCCGGCATGCGGGCGTCTACAAATAGCCCCTATGCAGGACATGGTCGGTCATGTCCTTCGCGAACCCCGCTTCTTTCAGGGCCGAGACGGTATCATCGGGATACTCTTTCACCGTCAAGCGGCGGGTCGTGGGGAAGAGCCGTCCTGTCGTATAATCAAGCGCGAAGGACCTAAGAGCTTCGGGAAGCGCCGCCGGCTCGAAGACGCGCAACGTCTTTCCCTGCCTTTCAAAGATTACCACAGGAACGCCGGCCTTGAGCGCTACAGCGGTGCCAGGGATGTTCAGAAATCCTCGTCCCTCGCAATGGGGGAGGATTTTGCCCCACGCCTGGGCGGGATCTGATGCCGGAAGCCACAGGATCTCCTGACTTGGCTGCTCCAGATCATAAGTGACGCCGGCGAAATCCTTATCCCTTACGTATTGCATTCCGGACAGACCTTCTACGAAGTACCCGCGACGCACGTGCCCTGTGTACTCCCAAAGGCGCAGCAGTTTCAAGGCTTCGATCCAGGGGAGTTCTTCCGCGGTCTCGCGAGAAACGATCACGTTGCGATCGAAGGAGCGCTCCAGCTTCTGCTCGATCGTCAGTTCCTTGAGGGGGCGAGACAGCTCCCACCTTCCCGACATGAGGGTCATCACCCTGGCCCGCGACTGCTGCCTCATTGG
>CAZMEF010000125.1:5020-5766 GCA_964565305.1 uncultured Eubacteriales bacterium
TCGCATACTCTCGCGGTTCATCCAGATCCTGACGGGTGTGAAACTATCGGCGTGAACCAGGCCCTTTTCGAGCAAATCCAGGAGCGCGTCGTGCAGCGCCGCCCCCACAAGCGGGCCCGACTCCTGGCTCGCACGTAAGTCCGATCGCATGCTCGCGGGCACGCCCGACTGCATGCCTGCGGGCGCGCCCGACTGCGGGTTTATTAACAGGCCCGAAAGTCTTTGGGTGAAACTCGCGCCTCTCTTTCGTAGGGCATCGAGGAGAGCCAGTTCGTTTTCTGTCAAAGAGGCCTCCGGTGCGGCCACGTCTTTGTCCCAATCGATTTCTTCTTGTGGATGGAATGCCACGCCTGCCCCGGGTGAGACCCGCCAGAAAACGTCCCCTTGCGCCAGGAGTGAATCCAGGAGGCCGGGGCGGTATCCGGGCACGCGACAGGGCAGGATCGAACCCTCCCAAAGCGGCGCGGGGAAGTGAGCGCCGTAGATCGGCTTCAGAGCGGCCGCAAGAAGTTCTTGGCCAACGGCAGCCGACTGGACTGCAACAGCCGCCCGAGTTGCAGAGGCTCCGGCCGCACGCGCCCGCCCCGCCAGCATGGCAGCGTAACGCTCCGGTGGGAGAGTCGCGATCTGAGCTCGCCGCGCCCTCACCGTGTCTTTTCGGGCACGGGCGAATGTGGCGGAATGGTAATAGAATCCCTCGTGTAGGACGGCGTTCCCCCGGGCGGAAAGCGCGTCAAGAACAGCCG
>CAZMEF010000126.1:0-5738 GCA_964565305.1 uncultured Eubacteriales bacterium
CAACAATTTCCCACATTTCAGCAACTGCTCATCTATGCTGAATAGGCATGGCAGGTTTTAGCTCTTGTCGTGTCGAATATGTTTGTGTTGGAATGTAATGACGCGGGGGGAGGTGAAATGACTTGGTAGCAGGCAGAGTATTCGATTTGTTCACTCTGTTGTTGACGTGTGGTCTCATCGGGCTTGGAATGTATCTCGCAACAAAGGGCAAGAAGATGGAGATTCGCCCCATCGCGGGTTTTGAGGCGATGGATGAGGCCATCGGCCGTGCCGCTGAAATGGGTAAGCCACTGCACTTTACTCCCGGATACGGAGGTTTGGTGGCCGCCACTTTTGCGGCTCTTGAGGTGCTGGGCTACGTCTGCAAGAAGGCCGCGGAATACGACGTTCGTTTGATCGTCACCGTTTCGCAGCCAGAGACCTTCGCTGTAACAGAACAGGTGATGCGTCAGTCGTACCTTGAGGCGGGCAAACCTGAAGCGTTCAAGATTGAGGATTGCCGCTTCATCTCGACAGACCAGTGGGCATACGCCAGCGGAGTTATCGGCGTTCTGTACCGCGAAAAGGTAGCCTCGAACATCATGATCGGCCAATTTGCCGCTGAAGCGCTACTTCTGGCTGAGGCTGGCAACACAATCGGAGCAGTTCAGATCGCGGGTACTACCAACGCGTACCAGATCCCGTTCTTCGTGGTCGCTTGCGACTACGTGGTCCTCGGCGACGAAATGTTTGCCGCGGGAGCGTATTTCTCAAAGAACGACGCTCATCTCGGAGGCATGTGGGGCGAGGACTTTGTCAAAGCGATTTGTATCGGTTTCATGGTCGTTGGCGCGATATTGGTCACATTCGGCTCGA
Organism: uncultured Eubacteriales bacterium; assembly: GCA_964565305.1. Classification (GTDB taxonomy): domain Bacteria; phylum Bacillota; class Sulfobacillia; order Fermentithermobacillales; family Fermentithermobacillaceae; genus DULO01. Next base: position 856 of record CAZMEF010000126.1, read on the forward strand.
CCGCTTTGTCCCAACTTATGGCAAAATAAGGAGGTGAACACGACTTGTTTATGAGAAGGACTCTTCCGGCACTTATCGCCTTCGTTACCGGCGTTGTTGCCGTGGTGGATTACTTCTTCAAGATTGACGTGCTAAAGCCGATCGCGCAGCAGATCTTGACTTGGCGCTCGATCATCGCCATTTTGGCCTTGGGCCTTGGCGCAGTCAACATCTTGAGGGTCCACGTAAAGAACGTGCAGCGAGATTCCAAGAACTTCTACAGCATGGCCCTGCTCTTGACATTCGTGATCACCATTATAGTGGGGATCACGGCCGGGCAGTCATCTGCGGCGTACACGTTCATTTTTGACTATATTAACGTCCCTACCGGTAGCGCGATTTTCTCTTTGTTGGCCTTCTATATCGGAACCGCCGCTTACCGTGCCTTTAGGGCGAAGAACGCCGAAGCAGCCATCTTGCTTATCACAGGCTGCGTCGTGATGATGGGTCGCGTGCCTATTGGCGCGAAGATTCTTCCGTTCAGTCCGGCACTGACTGACTGGATCATGGAAGTCCTGAACGTAGGAGGACAGCGTGGCGTCATGATCGCAGGCGCCATCGGATTCATCGCGGTCTCATTGAGGATCATCGTAGGTCTAGAACGCCGTTCATACGGTGGGGAATAGGGGGGAGATAAGTGAACATCTTCGAGAAGCTTCAAAACGTGGATAAGCGGGTGTTCTATCTCCTCATGGCGCTGGCCATAGCGATACCGACCATCAGTCCGATAGGACTACCGGTCGACGTAACCCCGTCTGTCCAGCAGACTTTCAACTTCGTCACTTCTTTGCCAGAGGGCTCAAAAGTCATCATCGGTTACGACTACGAACCCGGTGACGAAATTGACCTGAACCCCATGGCTCAGGCTTTGTTCCACCAGCTCGCTGAGAAGAAAATCAAGGTCGTGGGGATCGCGTCCTTCCCGTCGGCCCCGATGTTCGGCGAATACACCATGAAGGTGTTCGAGGAATACGGGTACGAGTACGGGGTCGATTACGTGAACTTCGGCTACTACGCCGGCGGCGAAACGACGTTGGCCGCTTTCGCGACCGATCCGAAATCCATCTTCACCAGCGACTTTAGGGGCAACGCGTATGACTCCCTTCCGCTAGCCAAAAGCATCACAGGGATGGGAGACTTCGCCATGGCCGTTACTTTGAACGACGGACCCACAGGCGGAACAGGTACCCACGAGTGGGTGCGCCAGGCCGTCATGGCCTACAAGGTCCCTCTCGTCATGGGAGTAACCGGCGTTTTGGCCGCGAGCAACCAGACGTATGTTCAGTCGGGTGACTGCAAAGGCATCCTAGCGGGTCTCCGCGCCGCTGCCGAGTACGAGAAACTCACCGGAAAGAAAGGCTCCGGTACCGTCGGAATGGATGCCCAGTCAATCGCTCACCTGCTCATCGTCGTGTTCGTCGTGATGGGCAACGTGGCCATGTTCTTGTCTCAGAAAGCTAAGCCCGCCAAGGGAGGTGCTAAGCGATGAGGATCTCTGGGGACATCGGAGTGTGGGTCGGAGCCCTATCGGCTATCGCGATCTACTCCGTCCTAGTCAAAGATAACCCGGCATATCGCCTGGTTGAGCACATCTTCGTTGGCGCTTCCGCGGGTATTGCCGTCGTAGCGGGGTTCGCCTCGTTCAAGACCACCGCGTGGAACCCGATGGTCAGCGGTCAACCTCTGCTCATCGTACCGATACTCTTGGGGCTTCTTCTTTACGCGAAGTACGCTCCTTCGATCGGATGGCTGAACCGTATTCCGTTGTCGCTCATGATGGGCGCCAGCGCGGGCGTGGCCATGCGAGGAGCGGTCGAAAGCCAGATAGTCGCCCAGTTGACGGCCACGATGGTGAAGCTCGACTCGATTAACGCGTGGATCATCTTCCTGGGCTCGGTCTTGTCGTTGTTCTACTTCTTCATCACCTTCAAGACCGGAAAGGCCGGGGGACGGGCTTCTCTTCTGGGCCGTTACTTCATGATGGCCGCTTTCGGAGCTGCGTTCGGCAACACTGTTATGGGTCGTGTTTCGGCTGCTATCGGCCGTTTCCAGTTCATCTTTCTTGATTGGCTGGGATTGTAGAAGCCGTTATCGATAATAGTCAGTCGATTGGTTGGGCCCCGGGAAGTTCCGGGGCCCTTCTAAATGAGTCGAGGTCTCACGCTCAGGCATTTACCGACCCATCATAAGGCGCATTCTTTTTGTATACGAGGCGCAACCCTTCAAGAGTCAACATCGGTTCTACTGCCTGAATGGTCGTCGACTCCGGCGCTATGAGAGAGGCGAGCCCGCCGGTCGCGACAACGAAGGCTTCCCCACCGAGTTCCTGAGAGATCCGCCTGACAACCCCGTCTGTTTGCCCTGCGAACCCGAACAAAAACCCAGAACGCATACTGTCGGCGGTCGTCCTACCTATAGCGGCCATAGGGGCGGTGAGTTCCACCCGCGGCAATCTCGCTGCTTTGTCGAACAGGGCATCCACAGAAGTCAAAATACCGGGGGCAATGGCGCCTCCCAGATAATCTCCCTCCTTGGAAATGGCATCAAACGTAGTCGCCGTTCCGAAATCCACCACGATAACCGGCCCGCCATACTTACTGAAAGCCGCGATCGCGTTGGCAATGCGATCGGGTCCTACTTCCTTGGGGTTCTCGTATTTGACATTCATTCCGGTCTTTGTTCCCGGTCCGACGGTGATCGGGGAGATATCCAAGTACTTGACGACCATCGCCTCCAGAATAGGAGTGAGGGGAGGTACAACCGAGGCCATAATCGCCCCCTTAACCGAGGACGCTTTGATCCCCGCGTGGGACAAAAGCGACAGAAAGAGCATCCCATACTCATCTTCAGTCCTGTGCCTATCTGTGGAGATCCTCCAATGGGCCATCAGCAGCGACCGATCGAAGACCCCCGCAACAATGTTTGTGTTGCCTACGTCAACGGCGAATAGCATCAAATTCACTCCCACCTTGGCTGCGACTGCAGCTTCAACTGCGGGTGACCGCATTTCACTCGCTTTGAAAGAACCGCCTTGTCGCGCGAAAAATGAGCCCTGTCAGGATGACCGCGACGGTGGCCTCCGGAATCCCGTTGGCGATACCTACGGTCAACGCGACTTTCGGCGGCAAGAATCCGAAAGCCACAATCAGTCCAAGCACGAGCGCCGTGTTAGTCAGGCTCCCTGCCGCCGCGGCGAGCGCGGGTCCGTGACCGTATCGCCTGTTGAGCGCGCTAAGCACAAACAGCGACGCGCCGACCATCACGACGCCTATCGCGGCCCGCGCGCCCTGACTCAGCATGCCAAACACCCCGGATAGTGAGTAAGCGGTGAATCCGGCAAAAGCGGACGTGACGCCCACGAGGATACCTTCGCCGCGCCCGCTACGGCTAGCACGAAAAACGTAGTGCGCAACTACCCCTACAAGTATCCTTGGCAACACCGCAATGAGCGGGTTAGTGAATATGAGCTTATCCAGAGGATTGGCTGCTGTCTGGGCCTGGTACATGCTGAACCCGCCGAACATGAGCCCCACGAGTCCCCCAATCACGGGCCCTTCAAGAACCCCGGCCAAAATAGTCGGTACATGCATGACGGTAATCGCAATCGGAGGAATCTGAATGAAGCCGAGAGGGGTAGACCCGAGGACCACCGTAATCGCCACAAGGATACCCGTAAACGCTATCTGTCTTGCCGAAAAACGTGGGGGGTTGCTTCCGGTCACCTCAACATCATCGTCATTGCACACTTACGTGGCACCTCCATTCCGGCTCCTTTCCCAAGGATGCCGTTGGCTTACGTTACCAATTCCCTTTCCTACTGCCGTTCTATTTCTCTCTTTGTCCACCGATACGGCCTCGCAAGTAGAGGTCCGACGGTAACACCTGCCGGCCCCAACCGCACGAAGTCATTCTGCTCCAATTGTAACTCATTCGGTGCCTCATCACATATCTTCGGAATAGTCACTTCACATCCCTGGCCGATGGGATCCCTGGCAAACTTGTGGCAGAGAGGACAGCATCTAGGATAGCCGCGGCCATAAGCCTTTGAGCCGCCATCCCCACCTCTGTGACCAAACGCGTTCGGGACGCGCTAGCAACGGGGCTGTTCGGCAAGGACGAAGACTGACTTCCCCCCGTCAAGGCGGCGCCGGTTGAGAGCACAAAAACGGTGTCGCCGTCCATCGGAGTAAACGACGGCCTGATGGCTTGAGCAACTCCGCCGGCGGCCATAAGCGCGACCCGGGCGCATTCCGCTTTAGAGAGGATTGCGTCAGTGGCGACAACTGCGATAGTTGTGTTCGCCAACAGATGGTCGGTGCCTGGCTGAGGTTCGCGCGGCAGCTCACCGCATTGCGGCTCAGAGCAGAAATGTCTGTGCTCCTTGTCGAACGCGCCGGCCACAACCCTTCCTGTCGAAGGGTCAACCACATCGCCTACGGCGTTGACCACCACGATCACGCCCACTGTATGGCTACCGACACTCCCGCGGCCGCAAAGGTCGTCTGCTCCCAGTTTCGTGGAGGCCGTTCCGACCCCGCCGCGCATGCACTGCGTAGTACCCATCCATTTCCCGACGGTGGCGCCGGCACCAGCACCGTGAGAACCTGAGGCGACACCTCCCCCACCCGCGGCCGCTGCCTGGCAGGCGGCATACGCCATCTCAGGCGTCGGGCGCGCTCCCGGCTCGCCCACCCCGAGGTCAAAGATGACGGCCCCGGGAACGATGGGAACCTTCGGGATCCCAGGAACCCCGATATCGAAACCTACTCCCCGCTCTTCGAGAAACCTAACTATCCCCTCCGCCGCGCTCAGCCCGAACGCGGATCCTCCCGTCAGAAACACGG
>CAZMEF010000127.1:0-5620 GCA_964565305.1 uncultured Eubacteriales bacterium
ATTCACTTTCGTAAGCATCTTCTCAGAACCCGTTGCCAAATCGAAGCAACCGATATCGCCCGGTAGGGTGGGAGTCGACACAGCGATCGCGCACCGGGTTCCGGACTTATCCAAGGATATTCCGAAAACCTGCCTGTCACCGCCGACGACAAGGCTTACTTCTCCTCCTGCGGCGGGAACGGAGTAAATGGAGGAGCGGCCGTGATCGCTTGAGAGGAAGTAGATAGTGCTGCCGTCGGGAGAGAACTCCGGCCCGTTGTTTGAGCCGCCGAATCTCGAATCCCCCGCGTTGCTATCGCCCACAGAGCGGTCAAGGGATCCCGTTAGGAGCACGGGTTCGCCTCCATTGACAGGCACTTTCCAGAGTTTTGCAAGGGTCGGGCCGCCGTGTTCCGCATTGTGGCCTCCGTAGACAACATACTGCCCGCACGGCGTGAAGGCGGGGTTATAGGAGGGCCCTAGCGAGGGGGTGAGTTTCTGGAGCTCCCCTCCCTCTGCGCTTACTATATAAACATCCGCTAACCAGGGATCCCAATCGGCATCATCGCGCCTGTTCGCGCTGAAGGCGATGAACTTTCCGCAAGGAGACCAGCGTGGAGCGTTGTGATTGAAATTGCCGGACGTGATCTGCTTCGCGCCGGAAGCGCCCTCCGAATCAACAACGAAGATATGGGAATAGCGCGGAGGAAGTAACCCCATGGCGGCGTCGGACTTCATGTGAAGCCTCGTGATGATCGCCGGTTCATCTTTGCGCTTCTTCTCAGCAGCCTCTTTCTGTTTCTGGTCCAGGGGCTTCTCAAGATCCTCCGGGGCGTCTTCGACATCAAGGGCCGAGGTAAAGGCGATCTTGCTGCCGTCCGGCGACCAAACGGGAGCGCCCGCGCCGCGCCTCATTTTGGTTATCTGTTGTGCCTCGCCGCCGCTTGTCGGGACCACGTATATCTGCTTCTCGCCATTTCTGTCTGAAACAAACGCAATCTTGCTTCCGTCCGGCGACCACCTGGGTGAAGTGTCGGCTTTCGGCCCGGATGTGTACTGCCTTGGCTCCCCGCCGTCTGTCGGGACCATCCAGATCTGCGACCGGTACTCCTTGGTGTTTTCATCAATGTGCGTCTTTACGTAGGCAATGCTGCGTCCGCAAGGCGATATCTGCGGGTCGGAAACAAATGAGAGTTTGTACAGGTCTTCCGCCACCAGGCGCCTTTTTTCTGCCATATTTCAATCCCCCTGACTTGGGCTTCGGTAGGGCACAGAGTCCCTAAACCGTCCGAAGAGATGGATTCACGAAAAGCAGTCCGGATCCCTTCTGGCCGTCTGACCGGCGGCTTGGCGGCCGTAGCCTGGCGGGGGCCTGGCGGGAGCCTGGCGGGAGCGGAGCCCAAGCGGGGGTGTTGGCCCGGAATGACCGACAGGGCGGGTGCCGTCGGCCCGGAATGACCAACGCGGGGCGGGGTGTCGGCTCCAACTGACCGACAGCCGGCGTCGCACTGGAATGACCGACAAGGCGGGTGCCGTCGGACTGGAATGACCGACGCGGGGCGGGGTGTCGGCTCCAAATGACCGACAGCCGGTGTCGGCCCGGAATGACCGACAGCCGGTGTCGGCCCGGAATGACCGACGAGGCGGGTGCCGTCGGCCTGGAATGACCGACGCGGGGCGGGGTGTCGGCCCCAAATGACCGACAGCCGGCGTTGTTCTGATCTGACCGACAGCCGGCGTCGCTCTGTCCGAGCGGCAGAAATGCGCGATACGCGCTTCTGTCGGCAATGCCAGGCTATCGGCTGACCAAGCTGTTGACCGTTGTCAGGATATGGGATAATATGGGAAATAGAGAGGAGTGATGAGGAATACTGGAGTGGATCCCTTATCTGACCGCGGATCAGTCTATTGGGCACAAAGCCAAGCAAGTCCGGATTCATATGTCCAGGTCAAAGCCCCAATCTGCCACTGATTTGGCGAAGGCCACCAATATGTCGCGTCATACCATAATGCGGCATTGCAAGGCCTTGCAGGAAAAGGGATGGGTCCTCATTGGAGGCCATACGAGGCGCCGCGCACTTGTGGGGACCATCTCGCTTGGCGCGCAAGAAAAGCTTGCTGAAAGAGCGGCAAGGGATCTGGAGTTGGCGCATTACAAGGGAGAATTCCTGTTGAAGGCCATTTTGGATTATCTCATTGAGTCAACTGATTACGTGGAAAACGGCCGCCCTTCCTACCTGATCAACCCGGACACAGGACAGCCGATGGAATATGACAGGCTTTACCCGGGCCTACTACTTGCCTTCGAGCGGAATGGACCGCAACACTATCGCACCACAAAGAAGTTCCCAAGCACTTCGGAACTCAAGGAACAGAAGAAAAGGGACATGTACAAGCGGGCTCTCAGCCAAGACAATCAGATACGGCTCATTGTCCTTTCGGGGGAGCTGACGGTAGCATCGGTATTGAAGACTATTCCCGAGGATGTTCCGGTTGTCCGGCCGAGGCCGGGTCCCTATCTCGACATGCTTGAGAAGCAGTGCAGAATGTACGCCGACTTAACGAAACAGATGTGAGCCCGGCGCTCGTAGTCCTGCGCTTGCAGCCCTGCGCTCGCCTTCTGCTATATTCGACGAAGCGTATACAAAGCCGGGTCAACAGCAGCGACAAACGGCGGCAGCTGCGGCGGTAGCGACGGTAGCGGCGGTAGCGACGGTACCGGTGAGTGCGGTGAGTGCGGTGAGTGCGGCGGCTGCGGCGGATGCGGCGGTACCGGTGAGTGCAGCGACTGCGGCGACGCCGCCGACAGCGAAGCGTCTGCATAGAGGTGCAGTCTGTGGAGCGCCCTTGTGCAAACCATGTGCAGAAGTTTGAGGTCATCGGGGTGCGAGTAGCGCATCCTGTCCGCGCCGTAGATTAGGGCCGCCTCGAATTCCAATCCTTTTGCCAGGTATGAGGGGATAACAACAGCCCCCCGAGAAAAACGCCGGTCCTTTGCTCTGACCAAACGGATGCCCGGGCAGTAGCTCCGCCCTTTCAAGGCCTTTTGGAGCTGACCGTAAACGTGCTGGCTTTCTGTAGCTGTCTTGCAAATTACGGCAATGGAGCGGAAACTTTCGCGAGACAAGGCGGCCAGATCTTCAGCCACGGCGTCGAGCATGCCGGATTCGTCCGAGCACAATGTGGCCGTAGGTAGCGTTCCCGGGCGATCGAGCGCCTCGATTGAGGTGCCGGCAGGAAGTAGCGCTGCGGAGAATAGGGCGATTTCCCGGGTCGTCCGGTAGCTCTTCTCGAGCGACACTAGGGCAGGCGCGTGGTCCCGAAAGACCGTCTTCAGTACACCGTAATCGGAAATCGCGAAGTTGGGATGAACAGATTGGTTGAGATCGCCCAGAAAAGTCATGCTGGCGAGAGCGAATGCGTTCTTTAGGACCTCGTACTGCGGGGCGCTGTAGTCTTGCGATTCATCCACTATCACGTGGCGAGCCCCTCTGTATGGGAAACGTCGCCTGGTCGCCATCACATCGGAACGGTCATCCTCGGGACTGTCGTTGAAGCCGTCCAGGTGGTACTTCAAGAGGAGAAGGGGCGCCTGGTCTTCGTAAGGCACAAACCCCTCGGACAGGCGAAGGGCAGTCAGCTTCCGGATTTCCTCGAGCCTCGACGGAAGGGGTACGGCGAGCTTTCCGAACACATTCGAGAACGTTTTCTCGTCTTCCCAGAGCCTGCGGTACTCGATCACGGCGTCGCGCCTTCCCCAGTGAGCGAGTTCGTTCCGCAGATCCTGGAACTCCGCTGCCGCTCTCATCCTCGCGATGGCCGGGATCTCGTTTTCAAAGTGGAATTCCTTTTCCTTGTTCTCGATCAGTTCCTTTTGAATTTCTCTGCGCCTTTTCTCTTCGAAAGGTTGCAGCAGTCTGAGCACCCTCCGGCGGACCTTGTCCAGCCGCCTGTGTAGCGGCATGTAGGCGTAATCCACTTCAACCAGCTCACGAAGATGGTCCAAGGAGGCGACGACTTCGCCGCCGTGCTCAATGGCCCTGAGCTTAACGGTCTTCGAAAGATAGTCCGCATAGGCGGTCATCGCGCCGGCAAAGGCGAAGGAAGATTTCCATTCAATCGCCTCTCGCCGCGTCAGGTAATCGTCTTGTACGGTGTCTTGACCCAAGGTCTCATCCCGCACCAAAGATGGAATCGCCGGGGTTCTCTGTGACACAAGGTACTCCAGCTGGTCGTGGACGTCCTCGAGAGAGAGTCTTTCTCCGAGAATGTCGTAGGCGAATTCCCTCCAGGTGGTCTGAAAAACGTTGGATTCGCCGAGTTCCGGTAGCACGGCCCCTATGTAATCCGCAAACACCCTGTTGGGCGAGAAAATGACTATGTTCTCCGATCTGATGGTTTCCCGGTGCCGGTAGAGGAGGTACGCGGCCCGGTGAAGCGCGATTGAGGTTTTTCCGCTGCCCGCCACGCCCTGAACGATGAGGACCTTGTGATCTTCGTCTCGTATTATCCGGTTCTGCTCCTTCTGGATGGTGTTCACAATGGCGCGCATCCTGTCTCCGGTGGCTCTTCCGAGTACTTCCTGCAAGATTTCGTCATCGATCTTCAAGCTGTTGTCGAACATGAGACGCATGACGCCATCTTCAATCCGGAACTGCCTCTTGAGGAGGAGAGTACCAGTAACCGTCCCGCGGGCGGATTTGTAGCCGGCAGGTCCGATCTCGCAGTCGTAGAACATGCTCGATACCGGCGCTCGCCAATCGAGAACGAGGTGTGCGCCCGATTCGCTATCCACTAGAGACGATAGGCCGATGTACAATTTTGTCGCGGCGCCCGAGGCGTCTCCCCGAAAATCGATGCGCCCGAAATACGGGGAGGAAGCGAGTCTCTCAAGTCTACCGAGAGCCATCGTGGCAAGCGCCAGAAATCTCTGGTACTTTTCAGCCCTCTCTGTTTCGGTAGCCATCGCGACTGTGTCCTCGAACTCGCTGGAAGCCACCGGGATCTCCTCTTCCCAGGCCTGCTTTGTGGCGCGGGCGTTTTCGATGGCTTCGTCGTCGAGCGACGCTTTGCGCGCGGCGATCTGCTTCCCGATCTCCCCGATCACCATTCGAAGCCGCTCTTCTTCGATACGCCGCTCGCTGCTATCCATGTTCTTACCCCCAGGTTGAAGTATCGCCCGATATGTTGACACTGACGCTTGGGCGTCTGTAGTATGAGGCGACTAGAAACCTTTGCCTAACAGCCCTGAAAGAGGTGCCGTCGCATGACAAGACACTTGATCACCAGCGCGCTACCCTACATAAACGGCATGAAGCACCTTGGTAACCTCATAGGGTCGATGTTGCCCGCCGATGTATATGCTCGCTTCTTGAGAAGAGATGGTCAAGACGTCCTGTTCATCTGCGCCACCGATGAGCATGGAACGCCCGCCGAGGTCTCCGCCCTTGAAGCCGGGCTCGATGTCAAGTCATATTGCGACAAGATGCACCTTCTGCAAAAAGACGTCTATGAGAGATTCGGACTGTCTTTCGACTACTTCGGGAGGAGTTCCTCTACGGAGAACAAAGAGTTGACCCAGCATTTCTACAAAAAACTAAAAAATATTTAAGATCTTTTAGAAGGTCTAGAAAATCTTCGA
>CAZMEF010000128.1:0-5614 GCA_964565305.1 uncultured Eubacteriales bacterium
CTGAGGATGAAGCGGCGGCCGCCCGGTTCATCACATCGGTCGATGCCGCCTGCGTCTATGTCAACGCGAGCACGAGGTTCACCGATGGCTACGAGTACGGCCTCGGCGCGGAAATCGGGATTTCGACGCAGAAACTCCACGCCAGGGGCCCCATGGGGCTGGCAGAGCTGACGACGTACAAGTACCAAGTCTTCGGGTCGGGCCAAACACGCAAAGTTGACAAGGCTAAGCGTCTGTATCTATAATATGCCTCGGTTAGCACTCACTCACCTTGAGTGCTAACAACAGGGCAACAAGGAGCATATGCTCAGATTTCCACAAGGGGGGTTTTTCTTGGTACTAAAGCCACTATCCGACCGCGTAGTGATCAAGCCGGTGCAAGCGGAGGAGAAGACTAAGGGAGGAATCGTTCTTCCCGACACCGCAAAAGACAAGCCGCAGGAAGGCGAAGTCATCGCAGTCGGGCCCGGTCGCGTTCTCGACAATGGCACGAAACTCACGCCGGACGTGAAGGTTGGCGACAGGGTGATCTACTCCAAGTACAGCGGCAGTGAAGTGAAAATCGACGGCGAAGAGCATCTTATCGTACGTGAGCAGGATATTCTCGCTATCAAAGTTTAGTGAAGCCGTAGAGTCGGCTAGGAGGGATTGATAGAAGTGCCCGCAAAGATGATCATTTACGATGTGGATGCCCGCAAAGCTCTTGAAGCAGGTGTGAACGCGGTAGCTAACGCCGTCAAAGTCACCCTCGGGCCCAAAGGCCGCAACGTCGTGCTGGACCGCAAATTCGGTTCCCCCGTTATCACCAAAGACGGAGTAACCGTCGCCAAGGAAATTGAACTTTCGGATCCCTACGAGAACATGGGCGCCCAGCTTTGCCGCGAGGTCGCTTCCAAGACCAACGATGTCGCGGGCGACGGGACCACGACGGCCACCGTACTGGCGCAAGCGATCGTTCGCGAAGGACTACGCAACGTGGCCGCAGGCGCTAACCCCGTCTTCATCAAGAAGGGTATCGACAAAGCGGTAGCTCGCACCATTGAAGAAATGAAGAAGATGGCCATTCCCGTCGAGGGCAAAGAGGACGTGGCCAACATCGCCGCCAACGCCGGAAACGACGTGGAGATCGGATCGCTTATAGCGGACGCCATGGACAAAGTGGGCAAAGACGGAGTCATCACCGTCGAGGAATCCAAGGGAACCTCCACGACGGTTGAGGTTGTGGAAGGCATGGAGTTCGACCGCGGCTACCTTTCCGCTTATTTCGTGACCAGCACGGAGACGATGGAAGCCGTCTTGGAGAACCCCCTAATTCTCATTTACGAGAAGAAGGTCAGCGCTGTTGCCGACATTCTCCCGCTTCTTGAAAAGGTGGCGCGGAGCGGCAGGCCCCTACTTATCATCGCCGAGGACGTGGAAGGCGAAGCCCTCCCCACTTTGGTCGTCAACAGGATTCGCGGCACGCTACAGGTCTGCGCCGTGAAAGCCCCTGGATTCGGCGACAGGCGGAAGGCAATGCTCGGCGACATCGCCGCTCTTACCGGCGGTCGTTTCATCACCGAGGACATCGGCGTGAAGCTTGAGAACGTGGATATTGACATGCTCGGCGAAGCGGCCCGCGTCCGCATAGCCAAGGAAAAGACCACTATCGTTGAAGGTAAGGGCGAAAGCAAGGATATCCAGGGCCGAATCGAGCAAATCCGCAAGGAACTCGATGAAAGCGACTCGGATTATGACAAGGAGAAGCTTCAGGAGCGCCTCGCGAAGCTCGCGGGCGGAGTGGCCGTCATCAAAGTCGGCGCCGCGTCCGAGACCGAACTCAAAGAGAAGAAGCACCGGTTCGAAGACGCCCTTGCGGCGACAAGGGCCGGGGTCGAGGAAGGCATGATCCCGGGAGGCGGGACCGTCTACATCAGCGTACAGCACGTCATCGACGACTTGCAGCTTGAAGGCGACGAGAAGGTCGGCGCCTCAATAGTCAGGCGTTCGCTGGAGGAGCCCCTGCGCCAGATCAGCACAAACGCCGGCCTCGAAGGCTCTGTCGTGGTAGAGAAGGTCAAATCCGAAGGCAAGCAGGGCTGGGGACTCGAAGTCATCTCCGGCGAGTTCAAGGACCTTGCCAAGGCCGGGATCGTTGACCCGCTTAAGGTTGTAAGGTCGGCGCTCGAGAACGCCGCGTCAGTCGCCTCTATGGTTCTCACCACAGAGGCTCTCATAGCAGAGAAGCCTGAGAAGGAAAAGGCTGCACCTCCGTATCCGCCTAGCCCGGATATGGACTACTAGAAAACCTGTAGGGTTAACGTCAGCAGGCACAGGCGATCCCGTCCGGATCTTTCGGGCGGGGTCTTCCTTTTTGGAACAAAGCGGAATCCGCCGGGAACATTTCATGCTAGGCTTCGTCTATAGGCGTTTGGAGAGATACATACTTTTTTGGCGTCTTACGGCATCGGAACCAAAAGTGGGACGTGGGGGAGGAAATAGGCATGCGTCGATTTCCGGTCAGAGTGTTGGCCATCGTGCTTATCGTCGCGGTCGTAGGGGCCGCCGGCTGGTGGGGAGTGAAGTCGCTTTCCAGCGGGCCGAAACAGAAGCGGATCATCGCCGTGAAGCCGGTCACAAGAGGCGACATCGAGGTCGTGGTTCGCGGGTGGGGCCAGTTGCAGGCCACTGAGGAGCGAGACGCTATCTCGGGCGCCAACGGTGTGATCAAAGACATCTACTTTTCCGACGGCGAAATGGTATCCAGGGATCAAGTCCTGGCGACCGTTGACCCGGGTTCTCTGCAGATAAGCATCATGAAGAAAGAAGTAGAACTGGATTCGAAGAGGATCCTTCTGGCGCGGGCTTTCGGGGTCTCTCCTGAACAAGTCGAGAGCGTTGACCCGCAGGCGGCGTTGACTCTCAAAAGTCCCATTTCGGGCCGGGTCACGGGCCTTACCGCGAGTTCCGGTTCGTCGGCGTCAGGGGTCATCTGCACTATCGTTGACGACGCAAAACTGACCATACGGGTTCAGCTGTCGAAGCCGCTGTTCGATCTGATAAAAGCGGGAACCAAGGTTGACTTTCGTCCCGACAGATTTTCCGGGGCAGAGAAGGGAGTCGTCACCAAGGCGGATCCTACTCCCATAGCGGGCGAGTCGGCGTATTACTACGACGTCTGGGTCGAGGTCTCAAACCCCGGCCTGCTCAAAGCGGGCGATGAGGGCCTGCTCATCTTCTACGGGACAGAGGAGTTCCAACAGAGGGCGTTTGTGACATCCTTCGGCTACGAAGAAACCGTCATGTCGACTTTTAGCGGCAGGGTGAAGCGAGTGGCGGTCAGCGAGGGAGCTACAGTTACGGCCGGCGCGCCCATATTGGAGTATGAACCCGGCGAGGCGCTCCTTCAGGCGATGACCGCGCAATTGGAATTCAAGCAACTTGTGATCGACTTGGAAGATTTGCGATCACAGTTGCAGAACCTTAATATCGTGAGCCCCATAGACGGTGTGGCGACCGGGATGAATGTCGCCATAGGTCAAACGGTTGGCAAGGGTAGCATCGTAACTCGCGTCTCAAACTACACCAATTTGGACCTTATGCTGAGGGTCGACGAGATGGATATCCCCAAAGTTGAGCCCGGTCAGGCGGCTGACGTCATCGTGTGGGGTAGGGAAGGACAGCAAAGCGTGACCGGAGAGGTCGGCAAGGTTGGTACGATGGGTGACCCCAGGGACGGATTCTCCTCATTCAACATCACCATCTCCCTGGTGAACCCCGGGTTCCTCCGTCCGTATATGGGCGCCGAAGCCCAGATATTCGTGTCAAAGAAGGCCGACGTTCTCTTGTGTCCCATCGAAGCCCTCTACAAAGAGAACGAGGTTTGGTACGTAGACCTGAAAGAAGGCGAACAGAGAACTCCGGTTGAGGTTCAGGTAGGCATAATGAACGATACGTTCGCCGAGATCATTTCAGGCCTCGATGCCGGTCAAGAGGTAGTCGTCGGCTACTCGAGCGACCCCAACGATCCTAACGGCCCGATCTTCAGGAGCGGCACCAAGATGATCTACTAGGTGCCTGCCGGACGCGTACCGGCGGACGGCGCTGAAGTACGAGCCGAAAGGAGGGGCTACGGAATGCACCTTAGTAATCTGATGTCCGTGTCTTGGCGCGGAATCACAAGCAACAAGATGCGATCGACTTTGACCATGTTGGGGGTCATCATCGGAGTGGCGTCTGTTATCGCGCTTGTGTCCATCGGCGAAGGCGCCAGGAAGGAAATCGTTCAGAACTTCGAGAGCATGGGTACCAACATACTGACTCTCTACATGAACCGTTGGGATATAAGGTTGACGCGCGATCAGGTGGAAGAATTGCCCGCGCGCGTGCCTGACATGGAATCGATAATGTCCGTCGCTTGGTCGGGCGGCGAAGTCACTTATGAGGGCAAGGTAAGGTATGCGTCGGTACAGGGCGTCACCCACGTGTTTCCTTCCATGCGAAACCAAGCCGTCGTGTACGGGCGGTTTTTCACCGCGGTGGAGGACGAGGTCAGCCGCCCCGTGGCCGTTATCGGTTGGCAAGTAATGCAGGAAATGTTCGCCGGCCGGAACCCCGTCGGGAAATTCCTGTACATGAACAGGAAACCGTACGAGATCATCGGGGTGCTCGAAGAGAAGGGGCAGAACATGGGAGAGGGCATCGATCAGATGATCCTGATCCCGTTATCGTGCGCTATGCGCGACCGGGGTACCAACAGAGTAGACACCGTTTACATGAAAGCGAAGGATAAGGATTCTGTCCCGATCGTCGAGCTTACCGTCAAGCGCATTTTTGAGGCCCGCTACGGCCAAGACGCGGTCTACATATGGACCCAACAGGCCGCGCTAGATCAGATGCAGGAATCGACGAGAACGATGACGCTTATGCTCGGGGCCATAGCGGGCGTATCGCTCTTGGTCGGCGGCATTGGCGTGATGAATATCATGCTTGTCGCTGTCGCGGAACGGACCAGGGAAATCGGGCTACGAATGGCAGTGGGGGCCAAGAGGCATCAGGTGATGTTCCAATTCTTAATGGAGTCCGCCATGCTGTGCTCGTTTGGCGGAGCGTTGGGTGTCGCGGGAGGTCTCGGTGTGTCTTCCATTGTGGCGAGAACCGGGACGAAAACAGCCGTCTCGGCGATGTCGACAGCAGTAGCCTTTGCGTTCGCGATACTGGTCGGTTTCCTCTTTGGCATGTATCCGGCGTATCGGGCTTCCAAACTTCAGCCCGCAGACGCTTTGAGAAGCGACTGACCGAACCCGCGTGATGCTTATCGTCCCGCAGGCACACAAAGTGATCTGCGGGACGCCTTGATCTGCTGGCAGGAATTGGCAAGTTAGCCGTCGAAGAGTCGCCGTATGGCTTCCATCCGTCTGATTCCTGAGGAACGTCTCTCCGAATGCCCCCAATACCACCGGACTCCCCTGTTGGCGCCCGCTCTGGCCTCCATTCTTTCGGCGAGCGCGGGCAGGGCTTCGTCCGCGGCGGTTCCGCTCGTCCTATTGTCGCTCGCGGCCGCTTTGATCGCGTCGGCTCTCTTGAAGCTGTCCACGGCTGACGACAAATGAGTGAAGTTGCTCCGCGGTCATGT
>CAZMEF010000129.1:0-5601 GCA_964565305.1 uncultured Eubacteriales bacterium
CAACGCGGTCTCCATCTTCAACGAATGCGGGATCGAAGTGGTAATCGGAGCGCGCGGCGATGCCGCACAGGCGGCAAAAAGCTACCTAAAGGGTGAGCTTCGCACCACGGGTTCCGTGTGTCACCAGCACGAACACGAGGGTAGCTGAACGCCGTAGGCGCGAAACAGCGGTCCTAACACCCCTTCCGGCTCCTTGACTAGGGAGCTGCGCTAGCCTTATCCTTAGACTGCGGTGGCGGCTGGTTGGCGATCGTGGCTGTCGCTGGGGGGAGGCGTGACTGTGCCTGAGACATTCGATGATTCTGTTTCGAGAATCGAACGCCTCTTGCGGCGTGTCGCGTTTATGGTGAAACGGCGCGGCAGGGATATACTTGCGGATTTCGAGATAACGAACCCCCAGTTTGACGCCCTTTTGGCGTTGAGGGATGACCACGACCTCACCATGGGCGAGCTGTGCGAGAAGCTGCTCTTGGCCTGCTCAACAGCAACGGATCTCATCAACAGGATGGAGAAAAACGGCTTTTTGGTGAGGAACCGGGACCAGCAAGACCGTCGCGTTATTAGGCTTGCCATCTCCGAAAAGGGGAGGCGGGTCATGACAGAGGTCCTGGCCGCCCGCCGGCGTTACATGGCCTCAATTTTGAAGAAGTTTTCGGTAGAAGAGCAAGACCAGCTGGCCCAGTCCCTTGATAGGCTGCACTCTCTCATTTTCACGGAGAAAGTGAACCCTTAGTCGACCGGGTCCGGATGCGGTCGTCGGGAGCAACTAGGAGGGAAAGACCGGATGGCGATCGAATATCTCATCATTTTCTTTGCACGCATATGCGATGTCAGCCTCGCCACAGTCAGGATGATCATGGTCGTGAAAGGCAAGCGCTATCCCGCGGCGGCCATCGGGTGCATCGAAGCCTCCATATACATTGCGGCTCTCAGCAGGATCATGAGTAACATCACGGACCCTTGGAAAATTCTTGCGTACGGGCTTGGTTTCGGTTGCGGCACCCTCCTCGGAAGCTTCATTGAAGAGAAGCTGGCGCTTGGTCACGTCGCCCTCGAAGTCATCCCAACCGAGGAATCCCAAGCGGAACTGCTAAAAGCCATGCGTACCATGGGATACGGCGTT
Source organism: uncultured Eubacteriales bacterium (assembly GCA_964565305.1). GTDB lineage: Bacteria > Bacillota > Sulfobacillia > Fermentithermobacillales > Fermentithermobacillaceae > DULO01. Next base: position 1,124 of record CAZMEF010000129.1, read on the forward strand.
ACGGTCGTCGAGGGGAAGGGTATGACCGGCGTAAAGATGGTTATGCTCGTTTCGGCGGACCGGAAAACCCTTCCGACTCTCATGTCGCTTATCGAAGAGTTTTCGCCTGGCAGTTTCGTCACGGTAACCGACACGAGATCAGTGAGAGGCGGGGTCCTGCCCACTCGCACTGTGATGAAGTAACGAAACGAGACGCGGGCCAAAAACTGCGCGCGCGTGGGTCTGAAATGTGTATGTAAGAGGTGTAATACGATGCGTATCGACGGACGGCGCTGTTCCGATCTCAGGCCGGTGAAAATCACCCCTGCGTACCTAAAGTACCCGCAGGGCTCGTGCCTCATCGAGGCGGGCGATACCAAGGTTATCTGCAGCGCTTCGGTGGAGGACAGAGTCCCACCTTTTCTAAAGGGCACTTCTTCGGGCTGGATCACGGCCGAGTACTCCATGCTGCCCGGAGCCACGCAGCAGCGTTCTTCCCGTGAGGTCAATCGAGGGAAGCAAGGCGGCCGCACCGTTGAGATTCAGCGGTTAATAGGGCGCAGCTTGCGGGCCGCAATCGATCTCGCGGCTGTGGGAGAGAGGACTTTTTGGATCGATTGCGACGTGATCCAGGCGGACGGCGGAACGAGAACGGCCTCCATCACAGGCGGTTTTGTGGCACTTATGCTTGCCTTGAATGCCATCGCGCCGAAGGAGAGATGGGATGTTCCGCCTATCCTCGATTACGTGGCCGCCGTCAGTGTCGGCGTGTCGGGCGGGGTGCCTGTCCTGGACCTCAACTACGCCGAAGACTCCACCGCCGAGGTGGACATGAACGTTGTGATGACCGGAAAGGGCGAGTTTATCGAGGTGCAAGGCACGGGCGAACACGCTCCGTTTGATATGTCGAAGCTTTCCCAGCTTCTGGGGTTGGCGAGCGTTGGGATCAGAAGTCTTATGGACCGACAACGCGACGCCATCGGGGCCATCGCTTCGACCATCGGACGTCACAAACCCGTCAAAGCGCCGCGCAGAGGAGAGGCGGGAGTCTAGCTGTGTCCCCGACGTCGTCGAACCACGCATACCGCCTCGTTCTCGCTACCAGGAACCCTGGTAAGGTTAGAGAGTTCCAAAGACTTCTGAAGGAGCTTGCCCCCGGTGTCGAATGGCTGCTCGTAGGGGCCGACGAGGCGGGACTCCCGGATATTGACGAGACAGGGACGACGTTTGCCCAAAATGCCAGGGTAAAGGCCGAAGAGGCGTACCGGCACTGCGGGGAGATCTGTCTAGGTGAGGATTCGGGTTTGGAGGTCGACTATCTCGGCGGCGCGCCCGGCGTTTCGTCGCACAGGTTCTCCCCGTCCGGCTCGGATCAAGATAACAACCTGCTCCTGCTTAGCAAGCTTAAGGGGATACCTGACGAGAGAAGGACCGCGAGGTATAAATGCGCCATAGCCGTCTGGGGCCGAGGCGGCAGGATAGCCCAAGAAGAGGGCTCCGCGGAAGGCAGGATTCTTCGCGAGCCCCGGGGAACTAACGGTTTTGGTTACGATCCGTTGTTTTTTTCAACGGCGCTCGGACGATCGTTCGGTGAATCGACCGACCTAGAGAAGGATTCCGTCAGCCACAGGCGTTCGGCGCTCGCGAAGATCTTACCCGCCTTGTTGGGAGAGGGGCCCATTTGATCATCGGAGCCGTTTCAGACACTCACGGCGACCTCCGCAAACTCGAGGCTTGCTGGCCGCTTATGAGAGGGGTCGAGCTTATCCTCCATGCCGGGGATTTTTATGAGGACGCTCAGAAAATCGGCTCGATTCTCGGGCTCAAGGCTGTGGGGGTCACAGGCAACTGCGACTACATGGTCAAGGGCCCGTCTGAAGAGATGCTCGCCGTCGGTTCTCGCAGAATCTATCTCACACACGGCCACCTGTACCGGGTCAAACAGGACCTGTCCGCTCTGGTTCAAAGGTCCAAATCGTTAGGCGTTGACGTCACGGTTTTTGGTCACACACATTTGCCCACTATTTTTCGCAAAGATGGTATTTTGTTCGTAAATCCTGGTAGCCTACAAAGCCCCCGCGGAACCATATCTCCCTCTTTTGCCCTGCTAGAGGTCACTAGAACGGGCACCAAAGCCAGACTTCTATCAATATCCTAAAACGTATGTTTCTGGAATGACAGGGAAACCTATATTGATCTATAATATGGTATATCCGGGAGAGAACGACGAGCGCTTGGGAAAGTCGGTTCACCCAGTTGGTTTGTGAAGGCATTAGAAAGGAAGGATTGTCTTGACCAAGTCGCTTTTCGTCGGGAACCTCCCATGGAGTGCAAGTGATGAGGAACTTAAGGAAAGATTCGAAGAGATAGCCCCGGTGCAGAACGCCAGGGTGATAACCGACCGCGCTACCGGCAAGTCGCGGGGGTTCGGCTTCGTAGAAGTGTCTGACGAGTTAGTAGAGAGCGTCATCAGGGCCATGGACCAAAGCGACTGGAATGGTAGGCAGATACGGGTTTCTGAGGCGCAGCCCAGAGTGAATCCTCCCGACAGGCGCGCGCCGGGCGGACCTGGTGGCCCCGGTTTCCAGCGAAGACGCTACTAGGCCCAATTCTTTGGAGTGAATAAACTCCCCCTGATAGCCAAGCGATCCGGGGGAGTTTTGTTCGAATCTTACAGTTCTTCCTTTACTTCCGGGGGCTCCTCGAGCACTCTGTACAATATGACGCACGCTTCGCGTCTTGTTGCGTTTCTATCGGGTCGGAAGGTCAGGTCCTCGTATCCTTTTAGAACCTGCAAACCCAATGCCAGTTTCACATATCCGCGATAGAGGGGCGGCACTTCGTCGGCGTCAGTGAACGGTAGGTCGATCCCCGCGTCTGCCATCGCCTCGGCGTCAAGCCCGAGGGTTCTTGCAAGCATGATGGAAATCTCGAGCCTCGTCACGGCCCTGTCCGGTTCGAAATTCTCACGGTACTCAGCCCGCGTGACGATACCCAGGTTTCTCGCCCGCATCACGTAGTTGTGGGACCAGTGGGTTTCGGGAACATCCTGAAAGGGGGCGCCATGGGTTTCTTCGTTGGGCTCCAAGCCTGACGCGCGCAAAAGGAGGGTCACAAACTCCGCCCGGGTCAAAGTGCTGTTGGGTTCGAACATGTCATCCGTTCTACCTTGCGCCACGCCGAGTTCCGTAAGCCTGAGAATGTGGGCGTCGCCCCATTCGACTTCACCGGTCACGTCCTTGAACGGGTTTTCGAGGCTTAGAAAATCCGGTTCGGGCTTTTGCGTGTCGAAGTCGCTACGCAATCCCGAAACGCCGAACGATTCGCTGACTTCACCGGTAGAAGTTCTAACCACGACCGTGTATAATCCCGGCTCCGCTTGGACCTCATCGTTGTCAACCTGATTCCACGTCCACGACTTGCTTTCGCCAACCGCGAGCGTGCTAAGCTTCTGAATGGCCACCGGGCGGTACGACAATTCGCCTTCTTCGTTGAAAACGCTCCACGGCGAGGCGCTGGGGAGTGTCAATGGCACCTGTCCTGTGTTGGAAAGGGTGATCAGGACTTCGTGTCCTGCCGGGTACAAAATCCTGTCCAAGGTTACAGTGGCCTTCGATCCCACCGGCGGCGCCGCCTGGTTCCACGCCGTATAGCGACCGTGCGTCAGGCCCATCAAAAGAGGCGCCGACAGAACCACGGCCAGCAGAAACAGCAATGCGCTTTTTCGCGCAGTCCACATGACACACGCCTCCTGACCATAAGTATCGTCAGAAGGCGCGCGTTTATATCTGATTAGAATTGGTTAGAACCGGTATCTGATCTCGTATGTTGACGTAATCGTCAAGTCCGGGGTCTTGTTCGACGACGAAATTCCCCTTGTGAGGTCATATCCTTGCCATTTGCCGTCCACATAGACCTCGTTCCAAGCGTGGTAGGCTCGAAGGGGCCCCACGTATCCCGTCACTAGGCGGGTAGGGATCCCCAAAGAACGGAGCATTCCCGCGAAAAGAGAGGCGAAGTCGTAACATATTCCCTTTTGGTCGGACAGAGTTTGGTCTATATCAGGGAGATAGCCCGTCGCGACCGTGCGCGCTTTTGCTCTGTCGTAGGTGAAGTTTCTGACCATGAAGTCGTAGATGCACAGGACTTTCTCGGCGTCGGTGGTTGCGGATTCCACGAGTTCCGCGGCTTTTTCCACTGTGTTCGGCGAGTTGTGCCATAAGACGTTCTGTACAGACTGAAGGTGTACGGCCATAGGATCGTCTTGCTCGATCATGAACTGCCTTTGGGTTACTTCCATGTACATGTTTCCGGTAGTCCTCCGCATCAGCCGGACGGTGTAGAGACCGTCTCCCATCTGGAGGGGCAGACGTTCGGGCTCGTCTGTGTCAGATGGGCGTACATCGTAGATGTATCTTTGTGTGCCCTTGTCAATGATTACCTTTACCTGCCCGTATTCCGGGCCCGGGTGCTTGACCAGCACCACCGTGTCCGATTCC
>CAZMEF010000130.1:0-5589 GCA_964565305.1 uncultured Eubacteriales bacterium
TGAGCATTATATGGACGACCCAGGTGCGTACCGGGTCTCACAGCGATTTGTTTCGCTAGGTACGCGCGCATCGGGAACCGCTCGCGCGTCGGCTGAGTCTCTATCTAGTGAGGTGATCAATGATGTGGATGAGAAGTCGCGTCATCGCCATGTTCATTGCGGGTGTTAGCCTGGTTGCCGCCGTGGTCTTCGCTGTAAACGGACTTGTGGAATATAAGGTAAACGCCAGTGGCGGTATTAGCGCCACAGGCTCGGCAACTCGCGACTTCAGCTCCGACCTGATCGTGTGGAGAGGCAGTTTTTCCGCTTATGCGCCGTCTACCATAGCGGCGTACGAGATCATCAAAAAGGACGCCGCTACCATTGAGGAGTATCTTGTTGCGCACAACGTACCCCAAGAAAACATCGTGTTTTCTTCAGTGGATATCAGTCCGGACTACCGGCAGATCTACAACGATAATGGCTATCAAATTGGTTCGGAGCTTGCGGGGTATTACCTCAGCCAAAGGCTGACGATTCAATCGACAGACGTGGACAGTATCGAGATCATCTCGCGCGACATCACAGAGCTCATCGGTGCAGGCGTAAACTTCTCCTCTGAGTCACCTGAATACTACTACACCAAGCTCGGCGAACTGAAGCTGGAGCTGATCGATGCGGCCACCGCGGACGCCAAGGCGCGAATCGATATCATGGCAGAGAAAGCGGGCGGCAAGGTGGGCAAGCTGCTGAGCTCCACTCTAGGTACCTTTCAGATTACAGCCCAGAACTCGGCTACCGATGCGTATACCTTCGGCGGCGCCTTCAATACTTGGTCGCGCGAGAAGACCATGTTCATCTCCGTGCAGCTTCACTACGCGGCGAAATAGCCTAGACGCACACCGGCGTTGCTTTTCTCACTACGACCCATAGGATCATCTACTGTCGTCTGTAGATCAGGGTGGGGGACGCCCGAGCCTCACCGATCTTGCATGTCCTGAGCGGGATTTCTATCCGCCGCACCAAGGGCGCAGGCTGTCCGGCGACAACCCCGCGTTTCGCGCCCTACTCCAACCTCATCCCGCCGGTGCCCATATCAGTGCACCGCCAGAAGTCGCCCTCGCGCTCAAGCCGAAGCTCCCGGGACATCACAAGCCATCCCTCAAGTTCGCCTGTGCCGGCGCCCGTGTTTCCCGCCCACCATGTAACCGTGTCATACTTGACGGGTTTCACGGCGAAGGTGCACCAAAAGCCGAAGATCGAGTCATCTCCCTCACGAGTCAGCTTCACCTCAAGGCTCAGAACCTTCAGCCCCGTGATACGGCTGACGTTCTCCGGCGTCATGTTCTCAAGGTATCGTCCGTATTCGCGCATGAAGCCATAGGCGACTTCCTCGAAACTGCCGTAGCCCTCATCGCGAGCGAGCACGTTCCCGTAACTAGCCTCATTCTGGGAGAATTCAAGCAGGACGTCGTCCGGGAGCGCCCCTTGCTCTCAAGGTAGCCTGTGACCTCGGGCAGAATGTCGTCATAGCGGACTACACGGTAGATGCTCCAGACATACTGCTCAGTCGTGGAAGCGATCCAGATCTCCTCGTCCATCAGGTACAGGCGCCATCCGCGTTCAGAAGCGGAAGCCGCGGTCAAGTCGTACTGGTACGTCTCTGTGTATCCAGAAATGTCAGGCGTCTCGAAGGGCGACTCGATGAATTGTGATTCAAACGAACCTTTGTCCACTACCGTCCCCGAATAGGTGATCGCTTCGCTGCGCTCGCCGCCGTTCTCGTCGGTGATCTTGAGTGAGTCTGGCGCTAGAGTGTAGGATATGCGGTACCCATCTTGGGGCAGGAACGAACTGAGAGGGTTCATGTACACGAGTTTTTGGAACATGTAACTGCCGTACAGGTCATCCGGCTTGACCGGCACAGGTTCGATGGGCGCCGGTTCGATAGGCGCCGGTTCGATAGGGCCGGCGGGTGCCGGGTTGTTCGGGGGGGTGGTTGCACACGAGGCGATGAGGGGGAGGCAAAGGGCGATCGAGAGGACGGCTGCCCACCGCGGCGTATGTCTGAACCGCATGCGTCTCTTCATCGAAGCTTACCCGTCCTTCTGCACTATGCCAACTTCGACTTGATGTCTCTCACGATCTGACTGAAGACCTGCTCCCGTTCGATAGACGTATCATAAAGTGTGAAGCCGTACTTAACTAGGTAGTCAGACATAGACCGGCTGTACGGAACGGCTTCTTCGGAAACGTCCCTTAAGTCATCATCATCCAAACTGTACGTCCAATCGTCTTCGGTGTCGTGATTTCTGAAATCGGCGAAGAACTCATCAGCGGTCTTTTTGTTCTGCATCAGCCCGATAAGCAGAAACTCGTCTTCCAGCCTTTCTATCCCGTATGTTTTCAGGATAGGAAGTATCCTGTCAAAGTCAAGATACCCTCCTTCCAACACGAACCTGATTCCCTTAGCAGAGTCATGGCGGGATGAAAGGGCGCCAATGTAGTGGCCAAGGAACGGCGCCAAGTTATAGCCGGTCTTCTGTCTGTTCCAATTGAGCCTTATGTCTAGCTGAGGATACGCCTCCTGAAACGCGGCGACCAGTCTGTCGGTACCGATCACAGAGTGACCCAGCTCTTCGCTTATTCTCTTTGCCAGCGTCGATTTGCCGACCCTCGACGGGCCCGCGATGATGATGTTCTTCACGGCGGCACCTCGCTGAGACAGTTTTCTTCACTCGGGTAGTTGGTGTCACGCGGCGCGGCGTCCGTCGGCATCCACGCCTACGCGGGCCGTCTTTGCACACGCGCCTTTCGCCGCAGCATCACGACGAGCAGCGCGATGCTGCCGGCTACGGTGAGGCCTAAGCCAACGACGAACGTCAGGGATAGCACGGTTTTATCTGCGACCACGACGATCTCGTGCTCATTTCCGCCCGCGTCGGTCACGGTGAAAGAGGCGATTTCATCGCCCGCCATTACTGGAGCTGAGACTTTCTGGGGAAACCTGAACGATGCCACGATATCCTCTTTCGTCGTACCTTCGAGCAGAAGCCTAACGTCCTCTTTGAGGACAGCGGGCACAGAGCCCATTGTCGCGGCTCCACTGACCGGCATGGAGCAGACTTCTTCGCCCGCTTTGAAATCGGCGAACGAGAGCGTGCGCGCCCAGTCATACATCTCGAGCGTCGCTAGGAAGTCCCCCCGGTACTCCCGGTTGTCCGGCATGACCGTGGGTTTGCCAAACATGCACACAGAGTAATAGACGAGGCCGTCTACCTCCATGCATCCCGCGAAGCAATACCCTGCGGCATCGGTAGTGCCGGTCTTTATGCCCACGACATCGCTTCGCCATGTTCGGAGGTAGTAGTCCATGTTCCCGGGATAACGGATTTTGTTCGTCGTATGGTAGCCAAAGCCGTACTCGCGGTTGTTGGACTTGGGAACGACCCCTTCATTCAGCGCGACGATCTCCCGGAACTTTTCGAATGTCATGGCGTACTGACATATTTTGACCATATCCCGGCAGGTGGTGTAGTGCGTACCGGATGTGAGGCCGACCGGGTCGCGGAAGTGCGTGTCCGCGCAACCCAGCTCCGCGGCCTTCGCGTTCATCTCCTCCACGAACGCGTTCACACTGCCGGACATGTGGCACGCGAGGGCGGTACACGCCTCATTGCCTGATGGCACCAGCATGTAAGCCACGCAATCGTAGACAGAGATGACCTCGCCCGCAAGGAGATGGTTTTCTTCCATGTCTGAGCAGACCATGGGATCGACCGCTTCTTCTGATACCGTCAGTTCTCCCTCAAGGGTCGGGTTCTTTTCGAGCACAAGTATGGCGGTCATAACTTTGGTCATGCTCGCGGGGGCAAGGCGCTTGTCCGCGTCCTGTTCATACAGCGCTGTGCCCGTCGTTGCCTCGTAGAGTATCGCGGCCCTCACTTCCTCCATCCGCTCGCCGGAAGCCGCTTGGGCGTGTTCCGGTACGAGCGCCGTGAGGACCGTGGCGACGATACAAACGGCACAGATGGTACAGACGATAAAGTGGAAGAACATCTTTTTCACAGAACCCACACCACTGCGGTAAGCACGTCTAGGTAATTCTTCGTTACCATGCGCACGGTGTTGTCGTCGACTCGCTGAAAGCCGGGGTAGAACGCGGCTCTTGCCGCCTTTGTGTGTTCTTTGAAACAGATCTCAAACTCGAAACATTCGGGCAAGGCGCACATGGCGCCGGACAAGTTCTGCTTGAGAGCGGCCTCCGCGCCTTCTCGGATACGCGCACAGGCCTCGTCCGGATTCAGGCTCGTGGTCGAGCCGCCATAGCCGTACTTCACAGGCACGCACACGAGCTTCGGGTGCAATCCTTCGCTGTCTGAAAGGAGCATGCGGTCCCCGGAGAGGAAGACGCTGGGAGTACCCGCAAGCGCGCAAGCCCACGAGTAAAGGTGGAACTCAGAGCACTTTACGCCGTTGAGTTTGATCCACTGGGCAGACGTGGTTTCCGTATGCGAGAGGGGGTTTCCGGTGCGTCCGGCGGCGCTGTGGTAGCCAATGAACATCGCGGCGTCGAAGGAGCCGTCTTCTACGCCGTAAACCATGCTCCACGGAGAACCGCAGCTCGAGCGCGTGAGTTCCGCTTGTCTCGGAAGCAACTCCGGCAATATGTTCGTTCCCGAACCGTGGGCGTCTTTGACGCGGATGTAATCCGCTCCGGCCGCGAGCGCGCCTTCGCAGGCGGCCCGCGCCTCGAGCGACATCTGCCTGCATGCCGCCTCATAGCCGTTGCCGCCCTTGGTGGCCTGTTCCCACAGCGTGGTGGTCGCGATGCCCTCTATGTCAGTGCTTATGAAAACGCGCATAGTCCGCCTCTTTCCTCGCCACCGCGGCGGGATAGCCCGCCGCGGCAGCCTGCAGTGGTTTACTGGGTGCGATTACTGGATGTCATATGACTGGAACGGTGATCAGATGGTGATAAACCCAAAACAGGCAAAAACCATAAAACAGATTTTTACCTACGCCCTCTCTGGACAAGGTACTAGTGCTATCGCGCGGAGACTGAATGAAGATCAGGTGCCTACTAAGAAAGGCGGACACTGGAACGCCACCACAGTTAAGGGTATTCTCAGAAACGAGAAATACACGGGCGACTGCCTTTTCCAGAAGACCTATACCGATTCATTCTTTAACCGCCACCATAATCATGGAGAAAAGAATATGTACCTTGCCAGAAATCATCACGAAGCCATCATCAGCCATGAAGACTTCGAGGCCGCAGGGAGAATACTTGAACAGCACGCAAAAGAAAAGAATATCTCATCAGACAGTAAGAAATATCAGCAGCGCTATGCTTTTTCGGGAAAGATAATCTGCGGAGAATGTGGCAGCACTTTCAAGCGCCGGATTCATTGCACAGCAGGAACGAGTTACGTCGCGTGGTGCTGTAATACCCACCTTGCTGATAAGGAAGCCTGCCCGATGATGTTCATTCGGGACGATGACCTGAAGCTGGCATTCACTATCATGATGAATAAGCTAATCTTTTCCGGCAAGGTCATTCTTAAACCCTACGTCGAAGGCATAAGGAATGGCTCAACAGACGATTCC
>CAZMEF010000131.1:0-2551 GCA_964565305.1 uncultured Eubacteriales bacterium
GAAGCCCTGTCGGAACTCTATAACGACTCGGTCCGCGTGTACCACAGGCTTACAGGCCAAAACGGGCCGTACCTTTCGTCGGCGTGGGAGAAGATGGAGCGCTTCCACACTTTTCTCGTGGAGCGGGATGTCTCAAGTCTCACCCCGGGCGAAATCAACTTGACGGTGGACTTGGTGTCGGACCGCGTCGCGCTGGTTCTGGCATCCGAAAACCCGAAATACTTCGACGAGAATGACGAGTATTCGTGGTCGGCGAGGCTTTTCATGCAGGAGATGCTTGAACAGGTCCGCATGCTCAACAGCACCAAGAAACTTGTCGCGCTCCGAGAAGGCGAACACGTCTTGGTGTTCGACAAGTAGATCGAACGAAAGGGGCAGGGAGACAGCGTGAACCTTATCTTCGTGGGAGATGTTTTCGGTTCCCCAGGTAGACAGTTTCTCGCGTCTCGCCTGCCCTCCCTCATAGACCGCTACGACGCGGACTTCGTAATCGCAAACGGCGAGAACGCGGCGGGCGGGGCAGGGCTGACCGCCGCAGTCGCGGACGAGCTCTTCAAAATGGGCGTAGACGTCCTCACCTCCGGGAACCACATATGGGACAAGAAAGAGATATTCCAGGTGATCGATTCGGAGCGAAGGATCCTTCGCCCCGCAAATTACCCGCCGGGAACGCCCGGAAAAGGTTCGGGCCTCTTCCAGGCTAAGGACGGGAAAACCGTAGGCGTGCTAAACGTCGCCGGCAGGGTGTACACCGCCCAAAATCTCGACTGCCCCTTCCGGGCCATGGAGAAAGAGATCGCCATCTTGAGGCAATCCACCCCGATAATCGTGATCGATTTTCACGCCGAGGCCAGCTCCGAAAAGGTGGCGGCGGGATACTTCGTAGACGGAAAGGTGAGTGCTTTTTTTGGCACCCACACCCACGTGCAGACGGCGGACGAGATTATCTTGCCGCGGGGCACCGCCTATCTGACAGACGCCGGGATGACCGGAAGCTACGAAGGAGTCATAGGGGTTGGGCGTGAGATAATACTTAAACACTTTCTTACGCAGCTTCCTGTGAAGCACGAGCCCGCAAAGGGGCGCATGCAACTCTGTGGCGCCTTCTGCGAGATTACGGGCGCCGGCGCGTCCAAGCGAGTGGAACGCATACTTATACGTGAAAACTAGATAGGCCCTCATCATCGTCACTGATGCTGTACATGCGTCTTTTTACCTATCGTCCGAATCTTCTTGTCAAATAGGACCACCCCGTTTAAAATTGGCATCAACGGACGGCAACCGGTACATCCGGTGCAAAAGATTTCAAACTTGTTACCCGGGGGGATGATAATTGGGAGCAATCAACGTGGACTACAGGGAGACTGTCGCGTCCGACGTTCTGCGGGTATCCTCGCACTCCAACCCTAACGCGGTAGCCGGCGCTTTGGCCGGGGTTATCCGGGAGAAAGGCTTTGCGGAGATACAGGGCATCGGCGCGGGAGCGGTCAACCAAGCGATCAAAGCAGTGGCCATCGCCCGTGGGTTCGTCGCGCCGGCAGGTATCGACCTGGTTTGCGTGCCCGCTTTTGCGGACATCACCATTGATGGGCAAGAAAGAACCGCCATCAAACTCATCGTTGGGCCGAGGGGGTAAGTTGTGAAGGCCTCCGGAGATACCGCCGACCTTCACGTCCACTCAAACGCCTCGGACGGCCTCTATTCACCGGATACGCTTCTGCGGATAGCCACGGAAAGAGGTCTAGCCGCGATAGCGATCTCGGATCACGACACGACGGCGGGGGTTGAATCCCTCGCCGTTTCGTCTTTAGGCCCTTTGGAAACGATTAGCTTTGGGTCTTTAGAAGTAGTCCCGGCGCTTGAGGTGAGCAGCGAGTGGGAGGGGCGGGAGTTGCACGTGTTGGGCTATTTCGTTCCCCTCTTCGAAAGCCCTTTGCGGCCGCTTCTTACAAAGCTGCGGGAAGGGCGGAGAAGGCGGCTGGATAGGGTGTTGGATAACCTGGCGCAGATAGGCCTCCCGGTTCAAAAGAGTAGGGTACTCGGCTTCGCCTCCGGCCAATCTGTGGGCAGGCCCCACATCGGTTCGGCAATGGTGGAAGCGGGGTACGTGAAAACGATTGGAGAGGCTTTCGACAAGTATCTCGGCAGGGGCCGCCCCGCGTACGCCGAGAGAGAACACATCGCCCCCGCAGAGTGCGTGAGGGCCATCAAAGACTCCGGAGGCGTGCCGGTGTGGGCCCATCCGGGAACAACCGGGGCCGATCATTTGCTACCCGAACTCGTCAAAGAAGGTTTGGCGGGCATCGAGGTGAACCACCCCAAACACGATCCGGCCGCGCGCGAGCGCTACGCGAAGCTCGCGCAGGTCTACGATCTTTGCGCGACAGGCGGCTCGGATTTCCACGGGCAGCCCGGGGAAGAAGACGCGGAACTGGGTAGCGTCACCGTCCACTACTCCGTGATCGACGCCCTCAGGCGACGTTCCACCCTAGCGTGATCCTAAAACGGGGCGGCCGGTTTGCCCGGTCGCCCCGTCACATGAACTTTCGCC
>CAZMEF010000131.1:2651-5503 GCA_964565305.1 uncultured Eubacteriales bacterium
AGTCCGTCCGGATACGCGAACACAGGGTTGATGTCCAACTCCACGATCTCTGGGAAATCCCTGCAAAGCTGTCCCACCCTGGCGACGGCCTCTTCCATGGCGGCGATGTCGTCAGGCGGAGCCCCGCGGAAACCCTTTAGAATGGTATGGGCCTTGGTTTCCTTCACCATCTCGTGGACTTCTGCCTTGGATAGGCCTTTGGCGAGCCTAAAGGAAGCGTCGGCAAGAAGGTTCACAAGGACGCCGCCTGAACCGAAAGCGATCATCGGCCCAAACGTCGGGTCTTTTGTCATGCCGATGATAATCTCATCGCCCTTGGGCATCATCTTCTGCACTTCGACCCCGTAGATCTTGGCGTCGGGGACGGCCTTCGTGGAATTCTCCATGATCGAGTCGTATGCGGCGAGCGCTTCCGCGCCGCTCTTCAAACCAACCTTGACTCCGCCGACATCCGTCTTGTGCATGATGTCGGGAGACGCGATCTTCATCACCACAGGGAACCCCATAGCCTCGGCGTGCGCTACCGCCTCGGCTCCGCTTTTGGCCAATCGCGATGGGGCGGCGGGGATCTTGTACGCTTCCGCGACCTCTGCCGCTTCTGGGGAGAGCAGAAGATCTCTGCCGTCCTTCTTTACGCCCTCGAATATGGCCGCCACTTTGTCCTTTTCCACATCGGCGAAATCCCATTGATCTCCCGCTTCTACTTCCTTGCGAATCTCACCGAACCTGATCATGCCCCGTAGGGTCGCGATAGCGGGCTCGGGGAAGGGATATGTGGGAATCCCACTCGCGTTCAGGTGATCGACTCCGACTTGGATTTTGGCTCCGCCCATGAACGACGCGACAATAGCTTTCTCCGGATGGGCCTTCGCCGCTGTATTTGTTATCTCCGCGGCCTCCTTGATGTCCAGCACCGCGGTGGGGCTTAGGAGGACTACGGCTCCGTCAACGTTCTGATCCGCCAATGTAAGGTCAAGGGCGGTCTTGTACCGGTCGGCGTGAGCGTCTCCCACTACGTCCACAGGATTGTGGATATTGGCCGTTGAAGGAAGCCTGCTCTTGAGCTGTTCGTGAGTGGGCGCCGTGAAGCGCGCCATGTTGAGGCCATTGAGCTCGACCGCGTCCGACGCGACGATTCCCGGCCCGCCGGAGTTGGTCACAACCACGATGTTCTTCCCGCTGGGAATGGGCTGCGTGGTGAAAGCGACGGCCAGATCGAAAAGCTCGGTCATAGTGGTGGCCCTAATGACTCCCGCGTGCCTCATGGCCGCGTCGTAGGCGGTATTGGACCCGGCGAGAGCGCCGGTATGCGATGACGCGGCCTGTGCTCCCGCGCTCGTGACGCCCGACTTGAGGACGATGACCGGGACCTTCGCAGTAGCCTTTCGCGCGGCCCTTATGAAGTGATCGCCGTCAACGACGTCTTCGAGGTAAAGGCAGATGACCTTAGTATTCGGGTCTTCGGCGGCCGCCTCGATGAAGTGGGCCTCGTTGAGATCGGATTTGTTTCCGACGCTCACAAACTGGCTAAACCCGATGCCGCGGGTGAGGCTCCAGTCCAAGATCGCTACGCACAGAGCGCCGCTTTGTGAGATGAACGCTATGTTCCCTTTGAGAGCGAAATCCGCCGCGAAGGTGGCGTTAAAGGGTGTATGGGTATCCATGACGCCAAGGTTGTTGGGTCCGGTAACCCGCATCCCGTATTTCCTGGCAATCTTCACAAGATTCGCTTCGAGCGCCTTTCCCTCTCCGCCGATTTCCTTGAACCCCGCGGTGATCACGATAAGGTGCTTGACGCCCGCCTTTCCGCAATCCTCCGCGACCGTCAAAGACGCGGCGGCCGGGATGCAAAACACCGCGACGTCAACCGGTTTGCCGATCTCGAGGATAGAACGATAGGCCTTATAACCTGCGACTTCGGAGTCTTTGGGGTTAATCGGATACACTTCGCCTTGGTAGCCGCTGGTTCTTACGTTGTTGATCACCGCGTAACCGATTTTGCCGGGGGTGTTAGAGGCTCCTATCACGGCGATGGAACTCGGATGGAACAGCACTGACAGGTCGCTCATGGGGTCTTCTGCACCTTCCTCTGCTGAAATAACAACATTGTGCGATGAGTACACGCTAAATCACCAACTGTTAGTCTAGCACAATACCACAATTGGTTGAACGTTTGGCGGACAAACCTTGCGCGGCGCCTTCCAAAAACGTGCAAATTGAACTCATCGCCGGAAGGGATCGCGGTGTTCACGGGGAACTTACACTTATTGGAAACAAAGGGAGTGATATCGTATGACCCTTACGGATGGAGAGGGGGCTGACGGAGTCCTGTGGGCCGACGTGGGGGAGAGGCTCAGCCTTACCGTGAGAGAAATGCGTAGCATAAGGGCCGCTTTCGGTGACGTTTTCGGTTTCGGGTCCTCGCGGACTGTGCCCGAAGACCTTCTCCCCGCCATAGATTACGTCGCCCGACAGCGGGCTTACGGCGCGAGCGATAGTGACATTCGCCGGGAGCTCTCAGCCGCCAAAGACGAGGCGGGTTGGCCTGAAGAGGTGCTATCGCGGATGGAGACCGCGGCCGCCGTGTCGCGCCGCGCGCCAATGGCGGTGAGGAGTCCACCTGTACCTTTGCCTGACCCGGGGCCGGCGCCGGTAGACCCCGAGGAGCCTCAGATTCTCGCCATCCTTTCGGGGCCGGCGGAGGATACCGTACTTGCGGAACTTCGGCGGGAGATGAACACTCAGTTCGCCGCCGACCGGGAATGCCTTTACAGGCTCGACCAGGCTGTGCGGAGGCTGGCGACAGAGGTCCGCGACATGCGCTACGCGCTTATGTTGGGATTCGCCCGAAA
>CAZMEF010000132.1:0-5467 GCA_964565305.1 uncultured Eubacteriales bacterium
CAGGTATCACGCGACGAAAGGATCCTTCAACGGAATACGGCTTCTGTCCGGGGCGAGTCTGGACGACATGAGTTCTCCGCGCATCACCTACACGAGAGACAAAATGTACGGTTACGGTTTCGGCATTCAGGCCGACTATAACGGGGTCACCGTGGTGGATCACGGCGGCGGGCTGAAAGGCGTATCCTCTCAATTGGGTTGGGTGAAGGACAAGGGCATATCCGCCGTCGTGCTCACGAACCTCTCGGGCGCTCCTTCAAGCAAGATTATGGCGGCGGCGCTCAACACCATGCTTGGTTTGCCTCTGGATACCCCGCGTTCGGTCTACAACCGGGAGGATTGGCCCGCCGAAGAGATCGAGTCGCTTACCGGCACGTTCAAGTCGGGAGAAGGCGGCCAGGTGGCATTTACCAACGAGGAAGGCAAACTCATGGCGAATTACGGCAAGGACGGAAAGGCTAAGTTCGAGGTAAGGCGCGACAGGAAAGATCTCGGCGTCGTGACAATCCGCGGATCCGAAAACGAAGTACGTTTCTTGCGGGACGGTCAGGGCGACGTCTGGGCGATCGCTTCGGGCGGGCGGGTAATCAGGAAATCGTGACGGCTGGAGGGGATCATATGAAGGCTGTGGTTAAGGAAGGACCGACTTACGGGGCGGTCCTCTGTGACGTCCCGGTTCCGCACGCGGGTCCCGGCGAAGTGCAGGTTAAGATCATGGCCACCTCCATATGCGGGACTGACCATCACATCTACATCTGGAACGAGTGGTCACAGAACCGAATCAAACCTCCGCGTATCATGGGGCACGAATTCGCCGGCGAAGTCACCGAGGTTGGCCCGGGCGTAACAAGCGTCAAGGCCGGCGACTACATTTCCGCCGAAACCCACGTCGTGTGCGAGACTTGCGTCCAGTGCATGCTTGGAGAGAAACACGTCTGCCAGGACACCAAGATCCTGGGCGTCGATATCGATGGGGTGTTCGCCGAATACGCGGTCATCCCGGCCAAGAACGCCTGGAAGAACGATCCCAAGATGCCGCCGGACGTAGCCTCGATTCAGGAGCCCCTGGGAAACGCGGTACACACGGTCATGTCCGGAGAGAGCAGAGGAAAGACCTTCGCGCTCTTTGGGTGCGGTCCCATCGGGCTGATGGCGGTCGGGGTCGCAAAGGCGTGCGGCGCCTCCACTTTGGTCGCAGTCGACATAAATGACTACAGGCTCGGGCTCGCCGAGGAGATGGGCGCCGACCTGTGCGTCAACAGCAAGACTGCGGACCCGGTTGAGGCCATTTTGGAAGCGACCCACGGAACGGGCGTGGATGTGGTGCTTGAGATGTCGGGAGCGTCGGTCGTCTACGCGCAGATGTTCAAGGTGGTTCGCCCCGGCGGGCGGGTGGCGCTACTGGGGCTCCCCGCAAGGCCCCAAAGCGTGAACTTCTCCGACGACATCGTCATGCGCGGCATAACATTGCAAGGCATCACGGGGCGGCGGATCTGGGACACCTGGCTCACAGGAAGGGAACTGCTTAACTCCGGACGCTTGGACCTGCGCCCTATCATAACACATCACATGGATCTGGTCGATTACGAGCGCGGCATGGAATTGATGACGTCCGGGGAGTGCGGAAAGGTCATTCTTTATCCTGGAGGCGTTAACTGATGTCGAAATTGGATTTTCTGAACGATGAACTGAATGCCCTGCGGGAGCAAGGCCTTTACAACCCGATAAGGACGATAGACGGGCCCCAAGGCGCGTATTTTGTGGCAGATGGCGTGAAAGTGCTGAACCTTTGCTCCAACAATTACCTCGGGTTCGCGAATATGCCCGAACTAAAAGAGGCGGCCAAGGCAGCCATAGATGAGTACGGAGTAGGGCCCGGCGCGGTTCGCACCATTTCGGGCACGCAGCGGATTAACCTAGTGCTGGAGCAGAAACTGGCGTCGTTTAAGGGCGCCGAGGCGTGTATCGTACTTCAGGCGGGATTCACCGCCAACGCGGCGGTAATCCCCACAATCACGGGGGAAGGAGACGTCATCTTATCCGATGAGTTGAACCACGCCAGCATAATCGATGGCTGTCGTCTTTCCAAAGCCCGGGTCGTACGCTATGCCCACAACGATGTTGCGGATCTTCGCGCCAAACTGGCCGCGGAAAAAGCTAAAGCTCGCCGCATGCTCATCATTACAGACGGAGTTTTCAGCATGGACGGCGATATCGCTCCCTTGCCGGGCATCGTGGATACAGCAGACGAGTTCGGCGCGATGGTGATGGTGGATGACGCCCACGGCGAGGGCGTTCTCGGCAAAAGCGGACGCGGGATCGCCAACCACTTCGGCCTGGACGATAGGGTTGACATAGAAGTGGGAACGCTCTCCAAGGCTTTCGGCGTAATGGGCGGTTTTGTGACGGGTTCCAAGTCGCTCATCGAGTACATGAAACAGCGCGGCCGGCCCTTCCTCTTCAGCACGGGGCTGACACCGGCGGATACGGCGGCTGCCATCGCGGCTGTTGATGTCCTTGAGAAAAGCGACGAACGGGTCGTCAAGCTTTGGGACAACGCCGACTACTTCAGAAAAGGGCTGCACAAGGCCGGGTTTGACACGGGGAAGACTGAAACTCCGATCACCCCCGTAATGTTAGGGGACGAGAAACTGGCTTCGGAGTTTTCGAAGGAGCTCTACGCGCGCAAGATCTTTGTGTCGGCCATAAAATACCCGACAGTCGCCAGAGGCAAGGCGAGATTGCGTTGCATGTTGTCGGCCTCTCACGAGAGAGCTGATTTGGACTTCGCCGTCAAAACATTCTCTGAGGTGGCGAAAGCGCTCGGAGGAGTCTCCGGCCACTGAGATGGAGTTCCGTAGTTCCCTCGTCCGGTGGGATAATCGTCGAGTACGGCATCGACCACGAGACCCGGGCGATCGAACAAAGATACGTCAACCGGTTCGCAGATCTCCGGTCCTCTCATGATCCGAACTCGCGGTCGTGAGGTGGACCGGCGATCTTGTTTGGTGACGACCCCGACGTAGCCTCCCCAAAAGGACAGTATGGTCCCCGCCGGATATAGCGCCACAGTGGAAAGGAGCGCGTCAACGGCCTCGGAGGCAAATAACGAGCCTTTGGCTCCGGAGAGGTAACTGTGAACGATCTCCGGCAAGATCGCTTTTCGCTGGGGTCTGTCTGAAGTCATGGCTTCGTACACGTCCGCCACCGCCGTGATCTTCCCGACAACGCTGATGCCTTTGCCGCTTCTTTGCCTGGGATACCCCGAACCGTCCTCGCGCTCGTGGTGGTCCAGCGCGGCGTGAGCGGCAATGGGGCCGACCTCGTAGCATTCGGAGAGTATCTCCCAGCCCTTCGTGGTGTGGGTCTTCACCAGAGCGTACTCGTCTTCTGTGAGTTTGGACGGCTTGTTTAGAATGGTGTGCGGAATGAGCATTTTTCCCGCGTCGTGCAGGAGCGCGCCTATCCCCAGTTGCCTCAACGCTCCGGCGCTGAGTTTCAACTTTTGCCCTACGGCGATGCTGAGCACGCACACGTTTAGGCTGTGTGTGTATGTCTGTTCATCGTATGAGGAGAGGGAATAGAGGCCGATAGAGGCGCCTTTCTCCTTCTGCAGATCTGCGGTGATCAGGTTGACAGCGTCTTTTACGGGTCTCAGGTTTGCCAAGCTGCCCGCGACGACCTTGCGGAAGGTTTGATCCAGGGCTCTAATCGCCTCTCGCCGGGTTTCCTCGCGGATGAACGGGTCAGGCAGAACGTCATCTAGTAGGCGGTCGTCGATGGCCACTCTTGTGTATCCGTGCCTCAACAGAGAGGAGATAAGTACGGGAGTGAGGCGCATGCCTTTCGCCAGCATCAGGCGACCCCCGTCACCGTGGACGGGCATCGCCAGCGTCTTTCCGACCAATCCCTGTTGAAGTGCCACAATGCGCATGCCCGGTCAACCACTCTCCTATTATGTAGCATCTTTATCATCGAAGATGACGGGGCGCCGGTGAAGGGTTGCATCGCATCTGAAGGGCCACGACGTATCTGAGGCGCCACGGTGCTTGTTAAGTGCCACGGTCCATACGAAACGCGCGGTGCGCGACGAAAAGGGATACTCGGCGTGCCTGTCGTAATTAACCCTGTTTGGAGGTCGAACGATCCGATGGCGAGCCTTCTGAAAAGGTTCGGTTTTCAAAGAAACGCCAACCTGTACCTCGCGTCCGTGTCCATGAGCTCTTTGGCGCAGGGCGCGTATGGGGTCATACAGGGCCTATATGTGATGGCCATGGGGTTTGACGAGGGCGTGCTGGGCGCTATCCTATCGGCAAGGATGCTCTCCGAGGCGATAGGGGCTATCCCGGCCGGGATGCTTTCCGACCGCTTCGGACGGAAACCTGTCCTGATCGCGGCGGGCGTGCTGACGACCGTCGGGTACTTAGGCATGGCGCTCTCGTCGTCGGCGGGAATGATGATCCTCTTCTCCTGCGTTGTCGGGCTGGCGTCGGTTTGCCAACAGACCTCGGGGGCGCCCCTTCTAGCCGAGTCAAGCACGGGCGAAGACAGGGCGAGGCTCTTCGGAGCGAACTTCTCCCTTTCCATGGGCGTTAGTATGCTGGGAAGCCTGATCGGCGGGGCGCTTCCGCGTCAGCTCGCCGCTATGGGCTCAATCGGAGCGTACAAAGCGTCGCTTGCCACGTTCTCAACAGTGACTCTCATTGGTGTTACGCCTGCTCTGCGATTAGATGAGTCCGGCAGGAGGGCCGAGGCGCTTCGTGCCCGCATTGGGGCCGACAGCGTGTCGGGCGAGATCCCCGGTCAGTCCGCTAGGGGCGGGAACGGTGCGACTTGGAAGAGGGAGGTCGCCGTCGAGTTGGGCGGGCTCGTCGCCACGGCGAAGGAGCGCGATGTGCAAAGGCTTCTGCTGTATAGCGTCCTGATAGGTTCCGGAGCGGGGTTGGTCATCCCGTTCTTCAGCGTGTTTCTGACCCACAAACTTGCCATTGACTCGGCAAGAGTGGGACTGATCCTTTCGTTCAGTCAAGGCGCTACTGCCATAGCGGGACTGATATCGCCGTTCTTGGCCCGGCGGTACGGCAAGGTTGCCACGGTCGTTTGCACCCAGATGGCATCGGTTCCTTTTCTGCTCATGATCGCCCTACCGCCGAACATCTACGCCGTCAGCGTGGCCCTTTTTATGCGCTCGGCGCTTATGAACATGTCGAGCCCAGTGGCGTCCAACTTCTCCATGGAGATCGCCGCTCCGTCAAGGCGCGGGAAGATGTCAAGCTTAATGCGGGTTTCCGACAGCGCCGCCCGTGCTCTGAGCGCCGCCGCCGCCGGTCTGATAATGAAGCGCAGTTACGAAGCGCCATATTTCATAACCTCCGCACTGTACCTCCTGGCGAGTTTCACCTATTGGAAGGCGTTTAGCGGTCGAGAGAAGAGCCACGGGATCGACGGCACTGTCGCGGTCGGGTGA
>CAZMEF010000133.1:0-5438 GCA_964565305.1 uncultured Eubacteriales bacterium
TTATGCTGGCCTTCAGGGACGCCCCCCGTCCAACCTTCGGGCAAGCCTGGTGAAGGCCCCCTCCCTGTGGCCCCCCGAGACGGGCTGAGAGCAGAAAGTGAAGTAGTCGATGTTGGCCATGAGTATCTTAAGGCGGAACATGGCTGAAGCAAAGCCCAAGAACGCGGCGACCGCGAACCCCAGGCCGTAGTAGCGTTCGCCCAGGCCGGCCAGAACCCCCGTGATGGCAGCGTTGGACGCGGCGAAGATGAACGCGCCGGTCAGAGCCCCTTTTTGGTCATCGAAGTACAAAAGCATAGTGAGGCAGACGTACATTATGATGAAAGCGACATCGCCCACGACGACGATACTGAATATCCTCAGGGAGTTTGCCCCGACTCCGGCCTGCGGCAAGAACGCGGACCCTAGCGCGAAACTGACGAACGCGGCCACAAGTTGAAGTCCAATTAAGAACCGAAGGTTCTTTCCGAGTACATAGAGCATTTCTTCCTTAGATCTTGTGATCTCCTCCCAGGTGGAGCCGCGGCAGATGTCGTCGTAATACACCTTGTATTTCTCAAAGAACGTGGTTTCGCTGAAGACGACGAAGGCCACCATGGTGGGCAAGACCGACAGGAAAGCCCAGAACGCGGGAACGTCGAAGAGCGGCGCCATGGCGAACGTGTCTGCCATCACCAACCCATCTGCCCCGCCCCAGATGATGAAGTTGTGGACGTACAACCCCACAGCTTGCAGCAACCCGCAAAGGAAAAGGGCCGGGTGACGGTCCAGATACCGCAGAAACCCGAAGTATGACCCACCGCCCGAGCGGCCGCTTGACCGGTACCGCGCTTTGACCCCCGAAGCGAAGAACGCGATCACGAACAGGAAACCTACATCAATAGATAGCAGGACCGCCGCCACATCCTTTGCCCTGGGCGCCAGGACGCGCGTCATCGCCGCGGCGACGGCGATCCCCATGAAAAACCCTCTTAGCAGCCTCGTGTGATCGCGCAAGGCGGAGACGTAGACCGCTTGGATCCAGATGACGCACAGCTCGACGAACAGCAAGTACGCGGAAACCCGAAAGGGCAGGCTCAACGGTCTGCGCCAGAAGAACGCTATCCCTAAAGGCCCGGCGATGGCGAGGCAAACCGTCAAGGCGCCCTTTAGCGAAGGGAAGATGTCGCCGTACTCTTCCTTATATATCTTGTCCGAGACGTAACGGCTCAGGACCATAGAGAGCCCGCCCGTGAGGATCAAGGAAAAAACGAAGCAGTATATGGTGGCGCCCATGAAGGAGTGCCTTTCCTCCAGGCTGAAGCCGTAGTTCGCGAGAAACGCCTGCACTACTGTGATCATAAAGATAGAAAGTATGGTCGGGCCGACGGTGATGAAGGTCGCCGAAACGGCCGCCCGCAGGCCGCCGAAGACGCCCTTGCTCCTGAAGAGCTTCTTGAGCTCAAACCCGATCCCGGCCATCGCTCCAGCTCCCCAAATCGTTGTAAAGCCTTCTGTACGAGGAAAGCAGCATTTCCTCCGAATAAAGGCCGGCAACCCTGTTGCGCCCGTTCCTCCCCATTCGCTCGCGCGTATCCTTGTCGTTGCAAAGAGTCACAATAGCCTCGCCCAGCCTTCGAGCGTCCATGACGGGCAAAGTCACGCCGGCGTCCCCGTATCCGTCTCTATTTCCGTGAAGGAGCTCGCCACAACTTCCGACGTCGGTCGCGACGAACGGCTTGCCGCTCGCCATCCCTTCCAGAATGGCCAGGGGCTGGCCTTCGCTGATGCTGGTCAACACGAGGACGTCCATTTTGCCGATATGCTCGATCACGTTGACTCTCCCTGTGAACTCGAGGTCGGATAAGCCAAGCCGCAGGGCAAGCGCGCGGCATTCCGATGCATACCCTTCATCTTCGTCGAGGGGCCCCATGATGTGAAACTTCACATTCCCCAGCGCCTTTTTGGCGGCGGCGAAGCCCTCGATCATGGTCACGATGTCCTTTATCGGCACGACTCT
Source organism: uncultured Eubacteriales bacterium (assembly GCA_964565305.1). Classification (GTDB taxonomy): domain Bacteria; phylum Bacillota; class Sulfobacillia; order Fermentithermobacillales; family Fermentithermobacillaceae; genus DULO01. The sequence goes on from CAZMEF010000133.1 coordinate 2,000, forward strand.
CACTATAGCCCCTACGTTGAGGCGGTCCTTGGGATCATCTTTGGGCGGTAAGTCCGCAAAACGTTCAGCCCTGACCCCGTTGGGGATGATGTCGATCTTCTCGGGCTCGCAGCCCAGCCCGATCTGGATCTTCCTGTTCCTATCGAAGAGGCTTACCACTTTGTCCGCGTGGGAATAAGCGTATCGCGAAAGGGAGTAGAAGTGCTCCACCCAGATGTCTTTGAAGCGCCCCCTTATCCACTCGGACTTGATGATCTCCTCCTCGCGCTCCCTTGTGTATATCCCGTGTTCGGTGAGGACAAAAGGCCTGCCGTGAAGGGACTTCCCCAGACTTCCGAGAACGCCCGCGTATCCCGCTGAGACGCTGTGGTAAAGGTCGGCCTTGGGCACTCCGGCCCGTATTATGTGATAGAGCGGGCTCACCATGGACCTCAGATTCCAGTAGAAATCCACGAAGGGCAGGTGAGGGTACCTCTCCTCATAAAGTTCCTTTGCGAGGTCGAGGAAATCGGCGCTGCTGACAAACTCGTGGGCTGAGTTCGCGCCGCATCCTTTCGCAAGCGTCGCCATGGCGTCCTCGCCGGCGTCCGCCCCAAAAAGCAGGCACGCCAGCGCCTCTTTCTCGGCATTCGTGATGCCGATCCGCTTTCCCCAACGAGCCTTGCCGGAGACGGCTTCATCGAGGAAGATCTCCTCGATCTCCGCGACATTGTCCGGGAGCCGGTAGTTGTACTTGCCCCTGTCCTTCTTCTGAGCAGCGATCGTGCAGACGACGAACTGATACCCGCTCAACCTGGTCATGAGCATCTGAACCCAGCTTGATACGCCGCCTGTCACGTATGGGTAACTTCCTTCGGCGATAATGCATATCCTCATCTTCGCGCTTTCGCAAACCTCCAAAACTGTATTAGGTCTTTCATCTGCCCGGCCTGTTGAGGGGCCTGCTTAGCGGCCTCTTCGAGCAAATCGAGGGCTTCTTCGAAACCGGCTCTGTCCCGGCAGAGGTAGGCGATCTTGAGCCGTGCGGCGATGGCGGCATCACCGCCGCTGCCCGCTTCGCCGCTGCCAGCCGCTTTGCCACGGCCAGCCGAGTCGCCATCATCGGCCACGGAAGTCAACCGTTGGCAGCGGACCCGCGCCGCATCGTAGTCGCCGTCTTCGATATCGCAGTCCAAACGGTCGAGAAGCCATGACTCCTCATCGGGGCATAGAGCGACCAGCCTGTCGAGTATGTCCTTGAGCATGCTTTGCGCCGCGTCTTGGGTTTCCTCGTTCAGAAGCGAACTGCTCAGGTACCGCTTCAAAGCCTTGGCGTGCGCGGCCAAACGTCTCGCGTCGAGATGGTCTTTGTCCTTCTCGTCCTCTATTTGCTGAAGTCCCAAGACCGCTTTGCGCTTCATTTCGACGATGGCCGCCGTGGCGTAGTGCGAAGTCTCCAGATCGTCGTTCGCCACGGCGAGTTTCAGCAAGCGCGGATATTTGAAGGGATCGCCCTTAAGTGTGTTCAAGACCATCTTTCTGCGGACCGCCCCGGTGTTCAGGAAAAGCGCTTCCTCCAAAGGCACCACATCCTGCCCGGGTTCCGGCCCCGTGCCGGTTACGCATTCTCCCTTCACGCTTCCTTCCGTAGCGCTCTCTCCCACCGCTCGCTTTTTGGTCAGACCATCAGCCATAAGCAACAGATATCCCACGACCGGTAGAAAAATGACTAAAGCCAACCGGTAGAGGGCCTCGTTCTTGCCCCTCTTGCGCCAGAAAAGATAGCAGCAAAAAGATACCGCCCAGTAGGCGCCGAAGATGAGCGCGAGCCGCTCGCTTTGCACGTCAACTCCCCCGAAAAGACGAGATCTGTTCCTCTGTGAAGCCCGTCGTCAAGCGACGCGACTTCGCGAAGAACATGGAGATTATGTCAACTACGACCTTGACGCGGTTGTAGTGGTGAAGGGTCAGATTCTCAAAAGGCAAAGAGCCGATGACCGCTACGGCCGCCACCTGGCCTTGTCTCATAATCGGCGCGGTGATGATCGGAAGCTCCGGAATGAGGTCCGTGTTGACGAAAATGTCATCGGTCTCAAGGACCTCCACGATATCCGGCCGTTCCTTTGTTACGAGCGCAGCGGGCGGGGAGAATCCCCTCTTGTCCGACCGGGCCGAAAGGAGCGCCAACGAGCGGGCCTCAGTCAGGACGTAAACCGAAACCCTGTCGGATCCGGTGACGTCTTCGAGGGCCGTCACGGCCCTGGCGAGGATCTCCGTCCCGCTCGCGCCGTCTAGATCCCTCACCAAAGAGTAGACCTTTCCGTAACTGTCCCTACTGCTGATTATCTGTTCGTACAAGGCTTCTTTCTCGATGCCGGTTTGATCGTTTATGGACTTGAGCACGCCGTACCTGCGTTTCCAATCCACAAGCGCGCTCTCTTTTTCCTCTAGCCGCCTGTTTTTCGCGTCCACCACGTAGCCGACCGCGACGCCTGCCACAATGTAGGAGGAGGCTCTAAGCAGGACGTTTGCGTCTCCCAGGAAAGACGCGAGGTTCGCCGGCATCTCAAATCGAGACAGCGAGACGCACGCAAGCACAGCCGACAAAGTGGATTGCCTTAGCCCGTGGGCGATTCCGATCAACACCACGTAGATGAGCATCAAGTCCAGATCGAGACGACCTGCCGCGCCGCCTGGTGATAACACGACGGTGAGCGAATAAGCCAACGCGAATGTGATCAGGTTCTCAACGTACGGCGCACAGGCCGAAAGCACGGACCGAAGCGACAAGCCGGATTGCCTGTCCGGGACGTGCCCCGACGCTTTCTTTCTATCGGACCTTCTTTTAGCCTGTCTGTCCCGGTACCATTCGAGCGTGATCCTGAGCCCTTCCTCCAAAGACACGGCGGGCGCCCAATCGAGGGCCCTCCTTATCTTCGCGTTGTCCAGACAAGACCTTTCAATATCGCCCTCCCTAGGCGGCTTGTGCCGGGCGCCCCTGATGGGTTCCAGCCTGCCAAGGATGGCCGCGAGTTGCGAGATGCTGCTCTCGGTGTTTGAAGAAAGGTTGTACACCCCGGCGATGTCCGAACCCGCGGAGAGACAGATCGCGCGGGCCACGTCCTTCACGAAGATGAAGTCCCTGGTCTGGTTGCCATCCCCGAAGATCACCAGTTCCTTCCGCTCCAAAGCCTTCTCCATGAATTTGGAGAGAACGCCGCCTTCTCCCGAAGAACCCTGCCTGGGACCGTAGACGTTGGAGAACCTGAATATCACAGTTTCCAACCCGTAGAGCTCTCTCCACTTAGAGCAGTACTGCTCGCCCACGAACTTGCTCATCCCGTAGGGCGATTTCGGACCGAGCCTGTCGTCTTCGGTCAAGGGCAGCCCGTCGCCCTCGCCGTAGACCGCGGCGGAGGACGCGAATATGAACTTCTTGACCTTGTGCTCCCGGGAGAGG
>CAZMEF010000134.1:0-5396 GCA_964565305.1 uncultured Eubacteriales bacterium
AATTTCCAAACGCTTTAGGAATGTGGCTTCTCACCCACGTTCACTTGACAGACTCATCGCAACTTGTACTAATTGACAACGTCGTCCGCGTAGTATAGCGTACTGCCCAACAACAGAATATCGACTGGACCCTATCCAGAGCAGGTGAGGGACTGGCCCCATGACCCTGCGGCAACCGGCCTAGATTGAATATCCCGGCAAGGTGCCAATTCCAGCAGACCGCACCCGCGGTTCTGACAGATAAGGGACATTACTGATGCCTCTTCATCGTCAGAAGGGGCGTTTTCGTTCTATGGATTGGGGTGAGCACCTACGTGGCGGGAAGGAGCAGGTAAAATGGGAGAGACAGAGACTCGCGGACGCAAGTTCGGTTTTGAAACCTTGCAGGTCCACGCCGGTCAAGAGCCGGACGCTGCTACGGGTTCGCGCGCAGTGCCGATCTATCAGACCACGTCGTTCGTCTTCAAGGACGCGACGCACGCGGCGAGCGTTTTCGCTCTGAAAGAACCCGGCAACATTTACACGCGGATAATGAACCCTACAACCGAGGTGTTCGAAAAACGCGTGGCGGCGCTGGAGGGCGGAATAGGCGCGCTGGCCGTTTCCTCTGGCACAGCGGCTGTAACTTACGCCATCTTGAACATAGCAGAGACCGGTGACAACATCGTCGCCGCGAACACCCTTTACGGCGGAACGCACACCCTGTTCACCACCACCCTTCCGAAGTTGGGAATAACGAGCGCTTTGGTCGATCCGGATGATCTGGAAGGCATCCGCCGAGCCGTGAATTCGCGGACCAAAGCCATTTACATTGAAACCATAGGGAACCCCACCATAAATGTGGCGGACATCGAAGCGGTGGCGCTGATCGCGCATGATAACGGGATCCCGCTCATCATCGACAACACCTTTGCGACCCCGTACTTGTGCAAGCCCGCCGATTTCGGGGCCGACGTCATCATCCATTCCGCCACTAAGTTCCTGGGCGGGCACGGAACGTCCATCGGCGGCATCATCGTGGACGCGGGGCGCTTCGACTGGCAGAAAAGCGGCAAGTTTCCCGGACTTACCGAACCGGATCCGGGCTACCACGGCCTAAAATACACGGAAACTTACGGCCCGGCGGCTTACATCGCAAAAGCGAGGCTCCAGCTTTTGAGGGACACCGGGGCATGCATAAGCCCTTTCAACTCTTTCTTGTTCATCCAGGGCATCGAAACGCTTTCCTTGAGGGTAGAAAAACACGTCCAAAACGCCCAACGCGTCGCGGAGTTCCTTCATGAACACCCGAATGTTAGCTGGGTCAATTACCCCGGGCTGCCGTCCGACAAGCAGTACACGCGGGCCAGGAAATACCTTCCCAAGGGCGCGGGTTCCATCATGACCTTCGGCGTTAAGGGCGGATTGGAAGCGGGGCGCCGGTTCATCCAGAATCTGAAGGTCTTTTCCTTGCTCGCAAACGTAGCCGACGCGAAGTCCTTGGTGATTCACCCCGCGTCAACTACGCACGGGCAGATGTCGGAAGAAGACCTCATCACTTCGGGCGTCCTGCCCGACATGGTGAGGCTCTCCATCGGAATTGAGGCTGCGGATGACCTGGTATGGGACCTGGGGCAGGCGCTGGATAGTGTCGCGGGCGGCGTGTCGCCCGGCGTGACGCCCGGTCAGCTTCGCAAAGCGTCTGAGGGGGATCCTAATGCCGATTAACGTTCCCGACAACCTTCCGGCGGTAGCCACGCTGCGCGCCGAGAACATCTTCGTGATGACCGAGCAAAGAGCTATCCACCAGGATATCCGCCCGCTGAGGATCGCCATTTTGAATCTGATGCCCACCAAAATGGTCACTGAAACGCAGCTCTTGCGCCTAATCGGCAACACGCCGCTTCAAGTGGATGTCACGCTCGTTCACCCCGATACTCACGTCCCTAAGCACACGCCTCTCGAATACCTGGAAACGTTCTACAGGGGCTTCGAGGAGGTACGGGCGAAGCGCTTTGACGGGCTAATCATCACCGGCGCCCCGGTCGAAGATCTTCCTTTCGAGGCCGTGGATTACTGGGAGGAACTCCGGAACATTCTCGATTGGAGTAGACGCAATGTCCATTCCACGCTCCACATCTGCTGGGGAGCGCAGGCCGGCCTTTACCATCACTATGGGGTGCCAAAATACCCTTTGCCCGAGAAAATGTTCGGCATTTTCCGCCACCGCGCAAGCCGGAGAAACGTTCCGTTGCTAAGAGGCTTCGATGATGACTTTCTCGTACCCCATTCCAGACACACAGAGATCAGGCGCAGCGACATCGAGAAGATTCAGGGTCTGGAGATCCTGGCGGAATCGGACGAGGCCGGGCTCTGTGTCGCGGCGTCGGTCGACGGAAGGCAGGTGTTCGTCACCGGCCACCTGGAGTACGATTTCTCAACGCTAAAGACAGAGTACGAGCGCGATAGAGCAAAAGGACTGCCTACCAAGGTTCCTCGAAACTACTTCCCCGGTGACGATCCGTCTTGTGAGCCGGTGGTGAAGTGGCGAAGCCACGCGAGCCTTTTCTTCTCGAACTGGATCAACTACCACGTGTACCAAAGCACGCCGTACGATCTGAGCGAGCTGGGGTAACGACTAAATCACTCGCAGACGGGAACGCCGGAGCGTCCGGACGGCGGCGTATATGACTGCGGCTGCGATGGCAAGCAGCTGGGATAAAAAGAACATCTTCAAGCCGTATCCCATAACGCCCGCGAATCCGGGAGAAGACGCGCCTGTCATGCCCGGGTCCAAGCGGCCGAATACCGGCCGGACGATTATGTCCACCGCCGAGGAGGCCGGCCCGAGGAGCACGACGGTAAACACGGCGGCGAACAGGGCGTGAAGCAATCGCGCGCCGATATAGGGCCTTAGCCGAATGTCCGTTCCTGAAATCACGCTCATGACCTGGGCATGGACAGAAAGCCCGCTCCAGCCTATTATGGCGCTGGCCACGACGGCTTTTTGAACCAAAGGAGCACTGGCCACGCTTGCGGCGGCCGTGCCGACATCAATTTCAAAGACTCCTCTAAGGGCTGCGCCAACTAGGTCCGGTGAAAGCCCTACGGCGGCAAACAGGGGTCCAACCGCTCTTTGGATCACTCCCGCGATGCCGGTCGCATCCAGCACGCTTACCAGAACCGCAAAGAGCATTATGAATCCGCACACCATAAGTAGGGTCTTCACAGACTCCTGGACAGAGTCGCCAAACATCTTGCCAAATGATCGTCCATCCTCAGAGCGGGCCCGCGCCAGAGCCCTAGAGGCCCTGATCAGTATGAACCCCTGCGGACGTTCGGGCTTTTCTTTTTGAGGCGAATCCCCGCTCGGGGCCTTCGAGACCTTCTGAACCGCTTCTTTTGCGCCGTAGAACCGGTAACAGAATCCCACGCACATCGCCGCTGCATAATGCGCTATTGCCAGAGTGTAGCCGAGGCGGGGCATGCCGAACATGCCTACCGCAACTGCTCCGAAAATGAACAACGGGTCAGCGGTATTTGTGAACGCCAACAATCGCTCCGCCTCGATTTGAGTGCACAATCCCGCTTCCCGGAATTTGGCCGTGATGACGGCGTCCATCGGGTACCCTGCTGCCAGCCCCATAGACATGACGAACGAGCCGGCACCGGGCACGTTGAACAACGGGCGCATCAAAGGCTCCAGAATTTCGCCCAAGAAGTGGACCACGCCGAGCCCGAGCAGCATCTCCGATAGAACGAAGAACGGCAGGAGAGATGGAAAGACTATGTCCAGGAATATCTTGAGCCCTTGAACGGCAGCCTCGAAGGCCCTTTCGACGTAGAGCACTAGCGTAAGGGTAAGCATCAGGAACAAAAGGCCGGTCAATACCGCCTTGCGAGTCCTCCCCCGCATGCTGTTTCCTCCCCCGGGCAAATCTCTAGAGCTTATTTGTTACAGCAGCCGGCTATGCCTACGCGGCGGCGTCTATCCAGCGCGCCCGTCCGGCACGCCTACGACACCGGCAAAGCGGCGGCCGTCCGTCACGGAACGCCTAGACCGGACGATCGGGCACAGGGGCAGTACACAGTCACAAAATGTGTTACATTGTCTCGTAGTGTTGGTTTTATTCGGGGGCGAAGAGATGAACGGGTTTTGGAACGATGAGCGGAATCTTTCGCTTTTGATGGACTACTACGAGCTGACCATGGCAAACGGTTACTTCCTAAACGGAATGCACAATCGAAGGGCCGTCTTCGAGTTCTTCTTCCGAAACATTCCCGATGGGGGCGGCTTCGCTATAACAGCGGGGCTCGAACAGGTAGTTAGCTCGGTTCTGAATTTGCGCTTCTCGCCGGAGGATCTACAATATCTACGTTCGAAGAAGATGTTCAGCGAAGATTTCCTCACATGGCTGGCGGAAACCCCTTTTCAGTGCGATATGCAGGCCATCCCGGAGGGCACGCCTGTTTTTCCAAGGGAGCCCGTTCTGGTGGTTGAAGGTCCCCTGGCGCAGGCCCAGATGATAGAAAGCATCCTGCTATGCTTCATGAATCACCAGTCGCTTATCGCGACCAAAGCCAATAGAATTGTGCGGGCCGCTCAAGGCCGGGCTGTCATGGAATTCGGCACCAGAAGAGCACACGGTCCCGACGCGGCGCTTTACGGCTCACGCGCAGCGTACATCGCTGGGTGTGTAGGCACCTCTTGCGCCCTGACGGACGCGGCCATGGGAGTGCCCGCGCTCGGCACCATGGCCCATAGCTGGGTTCAATCTTTTCCCGATGAGCTGAGCTCGTTCAAAGCATATGCTGAGGCCTACCCCGACAACTGCACTTTGCTGGTGGACACTTACCATGTCGTCGAGTCGGGATTGCCCAATGCCATAGAAGCGTTCCGGAGCGTAGTGGTGCCGAGAGGGTTTCGGCCGAAAGGCATTCGCATTGACAGCGGTGACCTGGACTATCTGTCAAGAATCGCGCGGCGGACGCTAGACGACGCCGGTTTCCCGGATTGCGGCATCGTCGCTTCGAACGCCCTAGACGAAGACATAATCTCCGATCTGGTCCTACACGGGGCGCCCATAACTTCGTTCGGTGTGGGCGAACGACTCATCACCGCGAAATCGGATCCGGTATTCGGCGGCGTTTACAAACTGGCGGCGGTCCAAGATGACGGGCACCTCTTGGCAAAAATGAAGGTGTCCGAGAATCCGGAGAAGATGACCCTTCCCGGCCGCAAACGCGTAATCCGCCTATTCGATCCCAAGTCGGGGCAGGCGGTGGCCGATGTAGTAACAACCACCGATCCCGACGACGTGGTGACGCCACCGTATGAGCTATTCGACCCCGATTTCACGTGGAAGCGCAAGACGCTCAAGAGTTTCGAAACCCGGAGCCTACTGCAAAGCGTCTTG
>CAZMEF010000135.1:0-4328 GCA_964565305.1 uncultured Eubacteriales bacterium
TCATTTACGTGGTTGACGGGGCTTTAGGTTTCAACGCCGAGGACAGGCAGTGGCTTGACAGCTTCAGGGGTCGCCGCGTGATCGTTGCCATTTGTAAGTCTGATTTGGTGAAGGACGACAGTAACCTGGCGGATGGCCGGCTCGTTGACAGAGGTGAGAGTGGGCCGGGATTTCCGATTGTTCATGTTTCCGCGGTGACGGGCCTAGGCGTGGCTAGACTGCGCGAGGAAGTGGTCGGATGTTTTCCGGGGATTCTCGACGGGGCGGACTCTGTAATGCCCGGCTCGGCGAGGCAGGTTGATTGCATCAGAAGAGCGGGAGTCTTGCTGGGTGAGGCGCTGGCTGCCCATCATAAGGGATGGACTCTTGATGTGCTGATGTCGTCTTTGGAAGAGTCAGTGAGGGCACTGGCCGAACTGACAGGAAAAGATGTATCGAAGGAAAGCTTGGACCGGATATTCTCCAGGTTTTGTGTTGGCAAGTGACAGGGCGAGCAGGCGGGGGATGAGCGAACAGTGAGGGCGAAGGAAGGCTCGGCGATCATCGTGGGCAGCGGGCATGCGGCTGTGGAGGCAGCGCTTGCCATGGCCCGGCTCGGCGTTCGCGTGCGTGTTGTGACCATGAACGTTGAGAAGGTCGCGGGAATGCCCTGTAACCCCTCTTTGGGAGGGCCGGGGAAGGCCCAGATCATATCCGAGATCGACGCCTTGGGCGGCGAGATGGCGCTGGCGACCGACGCGGCCGCTTTGTCCGTACGGGTACTCAACTCGTCCAAAGGGCCGGCGTTGCGGTCTTTACGGGCCCAGGTGGACAAGGGGAGTTACTCGGCGTATATGAGACGCGCTTTGAGTGACGCGGGGGCGGTCGTGACTGAAGGCGAGGTTCGAGAGCTCATTCTATCTGATTCCGGCCGCGCGGAAGGGGTCGTTCTAGCTGCGGGCGAGGCGCTTCCGGCGGACGCGGTTATCTTGGCGACAGGGGTATATCTTGAGAGCCGTATAGTGGTCGGGCGGCGTACGCTCGAATCCGGACCCATGGGCGAGAAACCGTCGCGCGGACTTTCTGGGGCGCTGAGGGCCCTCGGGTTGAGAATGGGGCGGTTCAAGACGGGCACTTCTCCCAGAATCTTGAACTCGTCGGTACGGTGGGAAGAGCTCCGTCCGGAAGGCGGAGATGGCGAACCTCACGCGTTTTCGTTCCTCTCTAAGCCTAGAGTGTGGGATGAACCCGTGTGTTATTCGACTTACACCAACGCGGCGACTCACGAGTTGATCCGGAGAAACGCTCATCGGGCGCCACTATTGGACGGGACTATCGAGGGTATCGGGCCGAGGTACTGCCCGTCCATTGAAGACAAGGTGATGCGTTTTCCCGGGCGCCTGCGACATCAAATATACCTCGAGTTGGAAGGGGCCGATTCCCAGGCCGTCTACCTGCTCGGTTTGTCCACATCCCTTCCGGAAGACGTCCAAGAAGAGTTAGTGCGAACGCTCCCGGGGCTTGCGGGGGCGGAGATAACCACGCCGGGATACGCCATCGAGTACGATTATCTTCTGCCTTCCCAGTTAGGCGCTTCTTTGGAAGTCAGATCCGTGCCCGGCCTTTTCTGTGCCGGCCAGATAAACGGCACGTCGGGTTACGAAGAGGCCGCCGCGCAAGGGCTTGTGGCCGGAGTGAACGCCGCGAACTCCATATCGGGAAAGCCTCCGTTGGTATTGTCGCGGGAACGCGCCTACATCGGAGTGCTCATAGACGACATTACGGGCACGCCCATCGCAGAACCCTATCGGATGCTTACAGGTAGAGCCGAGTACCGTCTGCTTCTCCGGCAGACCAACGCAGATGAAAGATTGACGCCGGTCGGGCGTGAAATTGGCTTGGTGAAAGATGATCGTTGGGAGTCATTCCGGCTGAAAAGGGCTCAGATAGAGGAGGCCAGGGGTCTTCTTCGGCGGAAGGTGGGCGCCCAAGAAATCAAAGATCTGTTACGATCGCCTTCAATGTCGCTTAGTGAGTTTGTCCGCGAGGTTCCGGAGCTCTTGAAACTTCCCGCGACTGTGTTGAGGGAAGCCGAGATAGAGGCGAAGTACGCCGGCTTTATAGAACGGCAGGCGAGAGAAGCCGGTCGGATGGTCAGGTACCGGGAAAAACGAATCCCTCACGGCCTTAATGTACGGGCTCTTGCAGGGTTGTCGAGCGAAGGGCGCGATAAGATGACCGCGGTTCGCCTTCTAACGCTTGGCGATGCTCTGGATGCCGGAGTATCTCCATCAGACGTGATGATCCTCCTATCCTATATGCGGGGGACCGGTTCGCATGAAAACTAGGGTTGACAGTGCAGCGAACGGAGACAAAGAGGTTTTTGTGTCCGCCGGCATGATGTCTTTTGTCGGATCTATGACCGCGATGGGATTTGTCATCGACGACGCAGGACTCACTTACGTGAGAGACTGGTTTCGTTTCTACTGCGGTTGGCGTGGCAGGCGCGTGGTGGGGTTTCGGGAGCCTCAGGATATAGCCGTGAAACTCATTGCGGATTCATTTTCATTTCAGGCGGTCCCGGACTTTGCCGACCGCCCACGCGTTTTAGATATCGGTAGCGCGAACGGTTGGCCCGGTCTTGCCGTGAGACTGTGCACGGCCGGCTCCACTCTGACGCTCTTGGATTCGCGTCTGGGCGCGTGCGAATTCATGAGGGCGCTGCTTGCCGCGAACCCGTTAGCGGGTACGTCGGTCTCGGAGGGGAGAGCGGAAGAGGTGGCGAAGTGCGCCGGTTCTTTCGCCTCGTACGATGTTGCAGTCACCCGCGCGATGGCAGAGCCCGCTATCGCTCTAGAGTTGACCTCACCCTTTGTCAAAGTAGGTGGAGTGGCCCTGTTATGGTTAGGGCCGGAACAGGAAGAACGTGTTATCGGTGCCCCCAAGGTTGTGAAGATCGGAATGGAAATAGCCGGGGTCTACAAATACAGCCTGCCGTCGGGACTTGGGCGCCGCGTGCTCGCGGCGTATACAAAGACTTCAGCGACCCAACGGGGCTCTATCAGGCCGTTTTCAAACATCTTGAAGAATCCTCTCTTTTGACTCCGAAAACTTGAAGGGAATATCCCCCAGAAACTAGAAGCATCCCAATCGGAGGGATGCAGTTTGTCTAGGGTGGGTTCTCCGGAAGGTCTTGGATCCCTTGTTGTGTCGCTTGTCCAGATTTCGCTTCGACCGGGTGCTTTCGTGCCCGGGGGGTTGGGTTCTGTTACCCGAAAGACCCTCAAGGACCTTGTTCGCGGGACCCAGCTACCTGTCGTGGTCCGGAGGGTCGGCGACAAGTACGAACTTATAGCCGGAGACAGCATCTACCTGGCCGCCGGGCATCAGCGGCGCGACTCGCTCGAAGTTAGTGTCGTGGCCATGGAGGACAAAGACGCATTGCTTCTACGGCTTCTTGAAGGGGGAAAACGCGGCGACCTGAACGCTGTCGAAGAGGCGGAGATCATGCGGGAGTTGAATCGCGAACACGGTCTTACTCAACAAGAGATCGCCGTTCGCTGCGATAAGGTCCAATCCACGGTCGCCAACAAAATGAGATTGTTGAAGCTTCCCAAAGAGGTGTTGGAGAGTCTCAGGCGCGGCGAGATAGGCGAACGGCACGCGCGCGCCCTTTTGAAAGTCGCTTCCTACGAAAAGCAGATGAGCATATTTCGTAGATGCCTTAAATCTGGGCTTCCCGCCGGTGATGTGGAGGCGATGTGCACCGCTGCAGCCGGCGCGGCGTCGCGGTCCAGGCAGAAGGGGTCGCGGCTTGGAGTCGTAAAGGACCCCCGCATCTATCAAAATGCCCTTCGCGGGGTGGTCGTGGAGATGCAGAAAGCAGGATTGACCGCCACCAGCGAAGAAGAGAGCGGCGATACCAGGTGGGAGTTCCGAGTGTGCCTCACAGTATCGGAGAGTTGATGTGACCAACAGTTCATGTCTCGCGTAATCGCTGTAGCCAACCAGAAGGGCGGGGTCGGAAAGACCACGACCGCCATCAATCTTGCCGCCTGCCTTGGCGATCTTGGGCAATCGGTGTTGCTTGTCGATCTCGATCCCCAGGGAAATGCCTCCAGCGGTCTGGGAGTCGACCGAAGGGCGGGCGGACCTTCGCTTTACGAGTGCCTCCTAGGCGATTTGGCGCCCGCGAAGGCGGTTCGAGCGACTGCTTTCCGCGGCCTATGGCTACTGGCTTCGTCGTTGAACCTTGCGGGGGCGGACATCGAGCTGGTTACGATGCCTGAACGTGAGAGCAGGCTCAAGAGAGTAATTGCCCAGGTCCGCGACGAGCACGACTTTGTGTT
>CAZMEF010000135.1:4338-5373 GCA_964565305.1 uncultured Eubacteriales bacterium
CCCCCTTCCCTTGGACTGCTTACCGTGAACGCCCTTACTGCCGCGGACTCGGTGTTGATACCGATTCAGTGTGAATACTACGCGCTCGAAGGGCTCAGTCAGTTACTTAACGTGATCAGGTTAGTGAGAGGAAGGCTGAATTCATCGCTGGACCTGGAGGGCGTGCTTTTGACCATGTTCGACGGGAGGACAAACCTCTCGCTTCAGGTGGCGGATGACGTCAAGAAGTATTTTCGGGGCAAGGTTTATCGCAGCATCATACCGAGGAACGTCCGTCTTTCGGAGGCGCCCTCACACGGGAAGCCCATCACTATCTATGATCCAAAATCCAAGGGAGCGGAAGTATACAAGGAGCTGGCAGAGGAGGTCCTAGAGCGTGGCACGGAAGAGTCTAGGTAGAGGAATAGAAGCCCTCATCCCGGGCGCTGACGAGGTAGCGGCGGGAGACATCGTCCAACTGGATCCAAGGACCATTGAGGCGGACCCCAACCAGCCGAGACAGAGTTTCGATGACGACAAGATCGAGGAGCTTGCCGAGTCGTTGAAAGAGCACGGAATCATCCAGCCGCTTGTCGTGAGGTTGGTGGAAGGGGCGCACCGGTTGGTCGCCGGCGAGAGGCGATTGCGGGCGGCCCTACGAGCGGGCCTGAGCACGGTGCCCGCTGTCGTAAGGCAGATGGATGATCGTGAAGCGATGGAAGTCTCTTTGGTGGAGAACCTACAGCGAGAGGAGTTGGGGCCGCTCGAGCAGGCGTCCGCATTCGAGCGCCTCATTGAGGAGTTCGGGCTCACTCAGGATAACGTGGCGAGGCGCGTCGGTAAAAGCAGGCCGGAGATAGCCAACACTCTGAGGCTTTTGCGCCTTGAACCTGAAGTGAAGGTGTATTTGACCAATGGCGCCCTCTCGGGAGGCCATGGGAGGGCACTGGTTAGCTTGGGCAGAGAGGCCCAGATACGCCTGGCGAAGATTGCGGTCGCCAAGGGGTTGTCGGTCAGAAAGACCGAAGAAGCAGCGGCTACCGAGACAAAGAGGTC
>CAZMEF010000136.1:0-5365 GCA_964565305.1 uncultured Eubacteriales bacterium
TCCGCGGGCAAAGCGGCGTTCATAACCGGGCTGTATGTCGTGTTCGTACCTGTGGCCGCAAAGATCATCCTGCGGACGACGCCCGACCTGCCTTCTGTGATAGGAGTATCCCTTGCCACCGTGGGGATGGGGTTGCTGTCGCTAAGGCTGCCGCTCGCGGTCGCCAAAGGAGACTTTCTCGTATTCTTGTGCGCTATAGGATTCGCCGCCCACATACTGCTTGTTGGCGAGTACTCGGGGAGCGGCGACCCGGTGTTCTTCACAGGGATTCAGTTGTTAGTTGTGGCCGCCGGCACAGGCGCCGCGGCGCTGCTCTTCGAACGCCCCATCGTGGTCCCGGGCTCGGCTTGGGGGACGATACTTTTTACGGCCTTGCTGGCGACTTCCGCCGCGTTTTTGATCCAATCGGCCGTGCAACGGTACACTTCGGCAACCCACACCGCTCTGATCTTCTCGGCTGAACCTGTTTTTGGCGCGCTGTTCGCATGGATACTGGCAAAGGAAACGTTGGCTGCCCGCGAGATAGCGGGAGCCGCCCTCATTCTCGCAGGCATGCTTGTCTCCGAGACGGGGGCCTTCAAGAGACAGCGAGATTGTCAATAAAGGCCATGACCATCTTGATCCCGTCGCGGTAATCCTTAAGTCGTATGTTCTCGTTAGGCGCGTGATTTGAGGATCCCCAGTAACCCACCCCGAAGCCCAGCATGGGAAGCCCCAGGTGCTTTTTGAACGGATGCATCGGCCCGGAACCGCCCTGGGTGGGGGATATCGCCGGCTTCTTTCCGTAGACCCGCACCGCCGCGTCCCTCGCCGCCGCCACTACCGGATGGCCGGCCGAGGTCTTTACGGGGTAGTCCATGCTGAGCAGCCGCATTTCGACGTCGTCGAAGCCTTTGTCAACCAGATGTCTTTGAAGTTTCCCGAGGATGTCCTTAGGGTCCTGGTCGGGGACCAGGCGGAAATCCATTTTGACCAAGGCTCTAGACGGCAGTACCGTCTTCTGACCTTCCCCGGTGTAGCCCGATTTGAACCCGCAGATATTGGCCGTCGGGCTGAAGAGCGATCTCACTCTCAGGTCAAACCCGGTGTACTGAAGAAGGGGGGACTTGATGCCGATTCCGGCGCGCCGGTCAACCGGACCGCTGTCTTTTTCACCGTCGCCGTCGGGCGGCGAGTCCTCGCTCTCGGAATCTCTCATCATTTCGAGCTCGGCGGGCGTCGGCTCGAGTACGTCGTCGTAGAAGCCGGGAATTAGCACGCGCTCGTTTTCGTCTTTCAGTGTCGAAAGCGCCCAAACAAGCCTCCACGCGGGATTGGGCACGCTTGACGCCGCTCCCGAATGCATGTCGGTTCTTGCTCCCCGAGCTTCCAGTTCGATGTACAACATGCCTTTCACGCCCAGATACATGCCGGGGATGCCGCCCTCTCCCATGTAGCCGGATTCCCATACCCCATAATCGGCTTTGAGTAGGCCGGTGTGGTCTCTGATGAATTCTGCAAGGTGCGGGCTACCGATTTCCTCTTCACCTTCGATGAGGAACTTGACGGTCAAGGGCAACTTGCCCCTCATACGGAGGAGCGCGCCGACAGCCTGAATCCGGGAGCAAGCGTGCCCTTTGTTGTCCGAGACTCCGCGCGCGTAGATCTTGCCGTCGCGGATATCGCCCGAGAACGGGTCGGAAACCCATTCTTCCAGAGGTTCGGGTGGCTGCACGTCGTAGTGATCGTAGAAAAGGACCGCCTTATCGGACTCGCCCTTGACCTCGCCGTAAACGCACGGATATCCGCCTGTGGGGATGATCCTCGCTTCTATGCCGTGGGATCCCATGAGGTTCTGGAAATGCCCGGCCATATCGGACATGCCCACGTTTTGGGCCGCTATGCTCGGTTGTCTCACTGCCGCTTTGAGTTCGTCCAAGAACTCTTGGAAGTGCTCGTCTACATACGAAAACTCGGAATCTGTCACTCTAGAACCCCCCTGCAGAAAAAGCATGTTCCATCGCGTCCGGCTCCAATCCGGGCAAGAACAGAACGGATGCCAGGACAAGGAGGACGAAGATGATCAACAGGATATACGACCAATTGGAAAGAAGCGACTTCACCCTCACCACAAATTGGGGAGGGCCGGTGAGTTCTCTCCACAGACCCTTGAAGACCTTCCACCCTTCGAGGATGTGGCGCCTTTGGGTGATGACGACAGCAATGGCTCCCACTTGTGCGACCGCTACCATGACGATTTGTACCTTCGCGGAAAGGCCGCTGCCGATTGACGCCATCAAGGTCATAAGTCCGTTGCCCGCCGCGTGGGCGATTATGCCGCCACGAATCGTACCGTAACGATCGCGCGCCATTGCGAAAACTACCCCTGCGATGAAGGCGCCCGGAGCGCCGAGCGGATGATGCGGGATGGCAAATATAAGGCTAGGCACGATTACTGCCCATCCTCTGTTCCAACTCGAAAAGCATCGGAAAAAGAACCCCCGGAAAAGCAGTTCCTCTGCTAACGGCGCCGCGATTACCGTGGCCGCCACCGTCTGCAGGACAGTGAGTCCTTCTGTGGACGTGGGGAAACTGCCCGCCCAAGTCGAGAACGAGCCCTTCGAAATCAAGTCAACTACTGTGTACAGCCCGACTTCAAGGACTTGTAGTGACATCATAAGTAGTACCAGTCTTTTTAGGCCGGACGCCGGGACGGGTCCTAGCGGAAAGACGCGTTCCCCGGGTACTCCGGCTTTGTGAGCGAAGTAAGAAGCGAGCAGGAGAGACGGCAACAAAGAAGTAGCGAGGAGCAGGAATTCGTTCTCAATGAAGGCGTATAGGACAATATCGAGAAGAAGCCCCAGAACCAGTGCCGTTCCCGCGTGGAACGGGGTAAGAAGGGGAGGCGGAACAAAGTCGCCATCCGGTGCACCGGTATCGGACTGGACCATGAGGACGCGCCCCTTTCGAAGGCGAGATTTTGACGGAGGCTTCGCTACAAGTGGTTTCTGCTCGCTTCGGGCGGATACCTTCCCTGCGGGGGACACCCGCTGGCATCAATAGAGTAGATTAGAAGGGAAAGAGAGGAGGTGCGGCGTTGAACGACCTCGAACTGCAGAGCGACCTTTTATCGTCTGCCGGCACCTCGGTCTTGAAGATAGCAGTGGTGCTGCTAATCGCCGTTTTTGCCGTGAGACTCGGCTACGCCCTAATCGAGAAGTTCTTTCGGAGGGCGGCATCGAAAAAGCCGGGGGCGCGAATAGAGGAGAACCGGGCCAAGACGCTTGGCGGCCTTCTCAAGAGCGCACTCCGCTATACTGTGCTCATAGTCGTGCTCTTGATGGTGCTAGAGATCGTCGGAATCGACACCAAGGCCCTCATGGGAGGCGCCGCGATCTTGGGCGTCGCCGTGGGGTTCGGAGCGCAGAACCTGGTGCGGGATGTCATTACCGGATTCTTCATCATCTACGAAGGCCAGTATGACGTGGGCGACTACGTGGTCGCTTCCGGTCTTTCGGGCATAGTGGAGGAGGTTGGCCTTCGGACCACAAGGCTTCGCGATTGGTCCGGCGATGTCCACGTTATCCCCAACGGGTTGGTCGACAAGACTACAAACCGCAGTAGGGCCGACTCGCGCGTTCTCTTCGACGTGAGCATACCGCATGAGAGAGATGCCAGGCGGGCCATGTCGGTAATGCAAGAGGCCTGTGACAGCTTGGCCCGGTCCAATCGCAAGATCACCCAGGGACCCAAGGTTCTCGGCATCGTGAGGTTTGACGCGTCCGGCATCGCCATAAGCGTCTGGGCCCGCACGCTCCCGCTAGAGCATTGGGAGGTGGAGCGGGACCTCAGGCTCCTGTTGAAAGAATCCTTGGACAAAGAAGGGATCCGCGTTACCTACCCCGGTATGGTAATCTATCAGAAAACCAAGGAAGAGGACGTTAACTCTGGAGGAACCGTCTAGGAGCGCTCGCGTCGAACTCGGGGAGTTGGAGACTGCCACAATTCTGCGGCGCCGGGACCGCTTCACCGCTTTTGTCAAAGTCGGAGAAGCCGAAGGCCTGGCGCACATCGCCGATTCGGGCAGGCTGACCGAACTTGTTTATCCCGGAAATGCGGGCATGGTTCGCCGCGTCGACTTGTCCGCTTCGACCCGCCTGACTGCCTATGACCTTGTGCTCGCCGCTTACGGTCAAGGCAACGGTGGAGAGCCCGTCTGGGTATCCATCGACACCCGCTACCCAAACAAGGTGTTTCTGCTTGCGCTCCGAAGCGGGCTCGTCCCGGAGTTCTTGGGATACGATCAGGTTAGGCCCGAGTTCACGTACGTGCCTGAGAACGCGACGTCCGCGAAGGAACCGGGCGCCGCGGGCCCCCCCAAAGTGACCGGAGTCTCCTTTGGCAAGGGTGGCAAGAAACGCCCCGTACAGAGCAGGATCGATTTTCTTTTACGGGGAGAGGGACTGCCGCCCGCGCTGGTGGAAGTGAAATCTGTGAACCTGTGCGTGGACGGCAGGGGTCTATTCCCCGACGCGCCTACCTCAAGGGGCGCGCGCCATCTTCGGGAGTTGATGCGGGCCGTCAAGGAGGGCTACCTGGCGTATGCTGTGTTTGTGGCGCAAAGGGAAGACATCCGCTCGATTTCACCCAATCGCGATACAGATCCCGTATTCGCCGACACACTAAAGGAAGCCCAAGAAGCGGGCGTCCGCCTCCTGGGCTTTCGATGCTTGGTCACCCCCGCCGAAATCCGGCTGGACCCCGGCCCGTTGCCCGTGGTACTCGACTGATCGGCCCTTGCCTAGAATCCGAGTTTCTCTCCCACGACTATGACCACGAACCTCTTTTTGGCGCCCGGGGGAGCTTCGATGATGGTCGTCACCCTGCACTGCCTGGGCTGGCACTTCTCGCATCCCTCGCCCTTTTGGCAAGGAACATCCATGTTAAGGCGCTTGTAGTTGATGGGAGCCGCGTATTTTCGGACGCGCTCCAAGGCTTCGGGGATGTTTGCCACTATCTTGTTGTAGCCGCATACTACCACCGACGCCTTCGGGCCGAACACGGTCGAGCCGACCCTGTTGCCGCTTCCGTCGACGCTTACGAGCGCTCCATCTTCTGTTAGGGCGTTGACGCTTGTCAAGAAAACATCGGCCGTGGCTTGTGCGTCTCGCGCCGCGGTCTTTTCTTCTGGCGATAGGGAGGGGTCCCAGTGATCGAATGTCCGGTGCCCCGAGTCTTTCAATAGTCCGGGCAATCCGAGCTCTCGAAGGGTGACCGAACCGCCGAACCCCACTGACGCTCCTTCCGGAACTTCCGCCAGAACGGCCTCTACCGCCGCCTCTTTCGTTTCGGCGAAACGAGCCTGGAAACCGCTCGCCTTCAGAGC
>CAZMEF010000137.1:0-5362 GCA_964565305.1 uncultured Eubacteriales bacterium
ATAGCGCCTCAGCACTTCGTCTCCGGAACACGCAGGCAAATCGAAATGTACGGGATGCAGTACTAGGAGCGGACTCGCGCTGCGCGACGTGGCGACTCGAGGTCTAGCCAAGCAAAGATGACAAGAGCAGAATTGCTCCGCAGATGACGTTCGCAAAGAGGCTAGAGGCGTCCCGCTCGTCGTCGGACAAACCCTCCGCGGCGGTCGTCTTTTCGTCAAGGAAGTCCGTCATGTCGCTGAAAGCGCGGGGGACCCTTTTGTTCGCTCCTGCCGGGTCAAGCGTCAGGCGTGGAATTTTGACGCCATCCAGACGAAGATAGTCAACCCAGGCGAGGCCAAGGAAGACCACGCCAAGAATGGTGAGGGCGAACCCAAGAGATAGGAGCCCTCGAGAGTTAACGGTGCGGTTCCACAGCAGCGCAACGGTAAGAGCGATGAGGAAGCGCGGTATAGCCCTACGGACTGTTGGTCGCAGCATGCGACGCTTAACGTATTTCCCAAACCACTTTCTCAAAGCCCGCCCTCCCGGCGCGTGATAAGCCGATTATACCGCTTGGACCTGAGCCTCACGAACGATCTTCCACTCAAGGGCGCCCGACATCCTGCGCAAACAACGCGCCAAGTCCGCCGGTGTGTATGTACAAAGCGCTTTCATCCCGGGGAATGACTCCCCTTTCGGCCAAGTCCAAGAATCCGCCGAGGCACTTGCTGGTGTAGACGTCCTCGACAAGAATCCCCTCGGACCTGGGAAACTGGAACAACGTTCTCCTGGACAGCGGAGTAGGTACGGCATAGCCATCTCCCAGATAGTCGTCGTACAGGGTCATGACGTCCTGCGGCGGCACGGCAGGTTCCGCTCCTCCCGCTTTGCGGATAAGCTCCGAAGCGCCTCTTAGAAGGCTTTCCATCATTCCCTTCAAGACGGGCTTGGGATATTCCACGCTGATAACGTGCACGTGAAAAGGATGCCCTAGAAGGGCCGTCCCGAGGACAAAACCGCCCGCCGTCCCCCCCATCGCGCCCACGATGGCCACATGCTTGATGTCCGGACCTCCGGAACCAATCTGGCGGTGCAACTCAAGAGCGGCGTTGACATAACCGATAGCGCCTAGCGGGGTTGAAGCGCCGTTGTGAATGATGTAGGGTTTACGACCGGCATCCCGGAGCCGCCCGGCGAGGTCTTCCATCTCCGAAGCTCTTTTCGCCTCGTCAACCTTTCCGATGAAAACAGATTCCGCTCCAAAGATGGAGTTGAGCAGCATGTTACCCCTGGGCTCAGTGGGGGCTTCGTCGTTGTGGAGGAGGAAGCAGCGTAGACCGATCTTGCAGCACGCGGCGGCGGTCAGCGCGCAGAGGTTTGACTGGAGTCCGCCGGCGGTTATGATCGTATCCGCGCCGTTTCGCACGGCATCGCCGAGAAGAAACTCAAGGCTTCGAGTCTTGTTACCGCCCAAACCTAGCCCCGTAAGGTCGTCTCGTTTGATGAAAAGGTCATGGCGCGAAAGCCGCTTTCCTGTCCGCGCAAGACGCTCGATTGGCGTCGGCCATATCCCAAGCTCCGCTCTAGGGAACATATCCAAGTGTATCCTTTGAGTCTTCCCGCATGGACCTGCCGCAGCTGATCACCCCTTGACGGTAGGGTAACGCTTTAGCGCGGGGGCTTCAAGTGGGGCCGCAACCACATTGCTCAACCTCGCTGCTCGACCGTGTCTCCCCTACCCGAAATAGGTAGGTGGCCCCTTGGCCGGAACTACCCTGTTCGGGTGATCCTCAAGCATACCCGCAACATATATACTGCAGTTGTTACTCTAGTGGGCTGAAAGGGCGGTTTTTGGCATGTATTGCGAGCGCTGCGGCGCATTGTGGCCGGAGGATGCGGAACTTTGCCCGAAATGCGGTGCCAAGCAGTCTGAAACGGCGCAAGATGCCGGACTCCCCAAGGGGCCCCGCCCCGGCTTCTCAACGCGAATCAATGACCCGGCCTTCGCCAGGTATGTGAGGCACGCTCACTCGTGGTCCACCCTGTTCTCAGTCATGTTGGCGGCGGTCGCCATCGCCGGCTTCTACATTTACGGCGAAACCAGTAGCGCAATGGGCAATCCGGAGGCGCTCTACGTGGGATTCGTCATCGCGGGCATGTTCTTGCTGATAGGCTTCTACGCGGTGGCCGACAGAAATCGCACCAAAACCTGGGACGGTACTGTGATCGACAAGAGGATCCAACGGAAGGTGAAGAAGAAAACAGGGTGGGATGAGATCAAATACGACACGTACACGGTCTATTCGGTCGTGATCCGGGACGATCGCGGCAAAGAACACGTTGTCACCTATCGCGATGATGACACCATGTACAATTACTACCGGATCGGTGATCGGGTGCGTCATCACGGGAAGCTCCGGTCGATTGAGAAGTACGACAAGTCGGGGGATCTGTTCATCCCCTGCGGCGCGTGCGGTACACTCTGCCCTATTGATGAAGACTTCTGCCACCGGTGCAAGTGCCCGCTGCTGAAATAGAGGGAATAACGGCAATTGCCGTCGAAAGCCAGACTGACTCGTTTCTATCTTGGAGGTTAGGGCATGAAATCGAGATGGGCCAAGATTACGCTTGCGGTAATCGTGCTTTTTGCGGCCGTTTTCCTTATATTGCGCGCGGTTCTGCCGCCGACGCCGACTGACGAAGAGATTCGTGCCGCGATAATAGCGTCAAACGATTCGGCCGTGGAGCCGCTCGATTTGGTCTATGACGAGATGGTAGTCCCCCACCGGTTTGCCGGACGAGCGGGCGCCGTAATCTGGGTGCCTGACCGAATCATCCAAAGGAACTACTCTATCGCGTACGACCGGGGGAGCAAGGCCTTTTATGTCCAGAGTTTCACTACCTCGCGTATGGGAGAAGACGGCACCTACCGGATGATTGAACCTTAGGGGTGATCGGCTCTGAAAAAGAAGTGGCTCCCCCGCGTACTGATCACACTTCTTGGGCTCGGGTTCATCTTTTTGGGGGGCTCCCAGATGGTGTTGAGGTTCGCCGGAGAAACCGCCGTTGGTATCATCACCTCGGTCAGGCGCGTGGGCGGCGAACGCGACGAGGTCATTCCCGGGAGGTACACCTACGACATCGGCTATACTTTCACGCTGCCTAGCGGAAAGAAAGTGGACGGGTTCACCAAGAGAGTCGGTGACTCGGTCTATGTGAAACCCACCGGGAAAGACATTGTGACCGTGCGATATCTCGCTTTGGCCCCGTTCGTTAACGCATTGGAGCGAGACACGGGGGTAGGCGCGGGGCAGTTGGCTTTGGTCGCCGTAGGCGTAGTACTTATTCTCCTGGTCAACAAATAGGGGGTTGTAGCGCTGATGCGCAAACTAAAGATCGTGGCGTTCGTCCTCCTCTTAGCGGCCGTCATCATCGCGGTCTGGAAACCAGGAGGTCCCAGAATCCAAAGTCCTCCGGAGGACCCCGTCGGCATGTTCACCGGGTCATCGGGTAGTCTTACTTTCTTGCCTGACAAGAAGGTCACGGTGAACGTCACCGAGGACGCCCTCTGGGTCCTGGAGGGACGGCAGAATGAGCAAACCTACGGATACGTGTTCATCCTGGGAAACGCCATGATCTCCTACGACAAGGCCGAGTTCTTCTACCTGCACGACGAGGAAGACACCTTCGCCAGGATCGTTTGCCGCGTGGACGGAGACAAGATAATCCTTCGCGGGGAGGGCACGGAGGCCGTCTTCGAAAAGACGCGATGATGAACGGACCCAACGACATGAGTGAGAACGTGGACGGCGCAGCGGAAGAGTGAGAACACGCTGGTCTTCGAGGCGGAAACGGCTGTCTGCCCGGGGCTAATCCGCGAACAAGAGGTTCATGTCTAGTTGCAAGCGGGGAAACAGAGGGCTCGCAATTGAATCGCCCGATCGATAGATTTCGGGCAGGCTAAGGTATCCGGTAACGCGAGCCGAGATCTCTACCGTCCTTGCGGAAGGATCTACGATCCAGTACTCGTTTACGCCGTACTGAGAGTAAACACGCCGTTTTGATATCCTGTCCCATGCTTCGGTGGATGGCGACAGCACCTCGATAACCAAATCTGGTGCGCCGTTAATAAACGCTTCACCGACAATGCCCAGACGGTCCTTTAGAATGAAAAGAATGTCCGGCTGCAACACGTTATGTTCGCTTAGGACAACATCCAGCGGCGCGATGAATACCCGACCCAATCCTGCGTCCTCAAGCTGCTCAAGGAGCATTCTGTTAAGGCGGTTCACCACCATCTGATGCCTTGTCGTCGGAGACGGTGTCATGCTTAGCTCTCCCTCTAGCAACTGATACCGAATACCCGCCGGTGCCCGCAGGTAGTCGTCGTATGTCATCAGATTATCTCTAGCGGGGTAACTAACCGCCGTCTCTCGGAATGTGCCTTTGCGATCCTCCATGACTTCACCGCTCCGTTGCCCGACCTTGTCATCAAGAGAGGTGCTGCCCGAAGACTACCAGAGAATTGATGAGGAAACAAGTCGCTGCGCCTGGTCGCAGAATCGGGTAGCTATGCCTCATCTGGTTTGTGGATGATATCTGCGAAAAGGCCGAACATATCAACTGCGGGCCGCGAGAATCTCCCAGACCGCCGGGAGATTCTCTTCATCCGGACACTCCCCCATCCGGGCGGAAACGATAGCCAATAGGTAGTTCCTTACCATCTCTCTCGCTACACCCATCTCGGCCAAATAGAGATCTGTAAGCGCTGCCCGCGAAGCCAAGACCGCCTCTGCGCCCGAGCCTTCGAGGTTCGAAGGGGCGGGTGAGTGCTCCAACAAGAATACGCTCCTAGCAATGTCGTAGAGGTAGGGGCCCCGGCAGGCATTCATGAAGTCGATTGCCATTAGGCAAGGCCCGCCTTCATCACTACCGCAAATCAAGACGTTGCCGGGGTGATAATCGCCGTGGCAAAACGTGTCGCCAGGCGGCAGGGTATCGAGGATTTCTATCGATCGCTTCCACATGTCGCGTCTGGCAGTTCCGCCAGCCCTTGTTCCTGCTATCACGGTCTGTTGCGAACCCACCGAGCCGACGCGGGCCTTGGCCATATGGGATCGCAGGGATTCCCTATAGTCCTCTAGACCGGGCGCGTCGCCCCTAAGGATTTCCTGATGAAGTTGCGCCATGCGCCGCGCGCACTCCTGGATGTCACCTGTACGTACGACCCAATCCAGAAGAGACTCGCCTTCCACTTTGTCGAACACAATGCCGAGCCGCCCCCGGGAAGAGACTATCTCGTATGCTCTGGGCTTAGGAAATGGCATGCTGTTTACTGCCTGGCAGTTCCGAAACTCCCTTTCTGCTGCATGTCTTGAAACG
>CAZMEF010000138.1:0-5335 GCA_964565305.1 uncultured Eubacteriales bacterium
TGGCCAGCGGCCCCATGCCGCCCAGAATGCCTATGGTTTTCTTCGTCAACGGATACCCTCCCGGCGCCGGGTCTACCCGAAACTGGGTCCGTCCGCGTCCGAAAGACGGGACTCGAGCCCGACGACACCTTTGTCGATCATCTCGATGGTAGATTGAAGGAAGGTCCTCATCTCTACCTGGAACCTGAGTAGCCCATCGCGGACTTTCTCTGTTTCCGCGTAGGACCTTTTCTGGTCTTCCCGGGCCTCATCCCGGATCCTTGCGGCATCCGATGCCGCCTCGCGCCTGATGACGGACGCTTCGCGCAACGCGGACTCTCGCGTCTCGTCGGCGGTTTTCTGGGCCAAAACTATGGCGTTCCTGAGGGTTTCTTCCATCCCTTTGTAGTGCTGGACGCGCGACTCCAAATCGGACACCGACGCCTCCAGGTCCTCGTTGAGGCGAACTATTCTCTCGAACTCAGCGACGATGAGGTCCAAAAACTCGTCGACTTCCGATTCGTCGTAGCCTCGAAATACTTTCTTAAACTCTTTATTGTGGATATCTAGGGGGCTCAGCCGGCGGATCGAAAGGGTAGCCTCAGGATCAGCGGTCTGGGGCATGTGGAAAACCTCCTCTTCACGTTTCCCGACATTTTGGGATTTCTATCAGGCGTATGCCTATACCTGCCTGCGCCTAATACCGTCTGGGTCCGAACAATGCCGTCCCTAGCCTGATCATCGTCGATCCCTCCCGGATCGCGAGAGCGTAATCCCCTGTCATCCCCATAGAAAGCGTTCTAAGGTTGTCGCCGGGGACCCCTTGGTCGCCGAGTGCGTCGCGCAGTTCGCGCAACGCGCGAAAAGTCGCTCTAGCGGCGGACTCATCGCCGGGCGCGACTGTCATGAACCCTCTCAGCGAAAGCCCTTCGCAAGAAAGAATCGTATTTGCGAGAGCGTGTGCGTCCTCGGGCAGTACCCCGTTCTTCGCCGGGTCCCGCGCGGCGTTGACTTCCATCAGCACCCGGACCGGGTCCCCTGGGCTTCTGTAAAGCAGGGAGAACCGGGATAGCGCTTTCGCGATCTTTGGAGAATCCACCGAATGCGCTTCGCAGCCGAGCCTTACGGCCCACGAAGCCTTGTTCGTCTGAAGATGACCTATGAGGCACAGCCGGGCCCCGGCGTACGCGCCCTGACCGCTTTTCTCCCGTATGTCCTGAACCTTGTTTTCGCCTATGAGGGTAAGACCAGAGGCGACCGCCTCCCGCACAAGAGCCGAATCGACAGTTTTGGTCACCGCCATTATCTCAACCGATTCGGGGTCCTTACCACACTCCAGGCACGCCTTTACGACCGCTTCCCGCACTTTTCGGATGTTTTCGAGGATCATCTAACCCTTCTGCCCTCCAGGTAACTCATCGCGCGCGACACTATTTCGTCTGTTTCTGAGATCCCTTTTACCACTGCCTCTTTCCCCTTGACCATCAAGACCTCAACGGGCGTAAACCGCGCGTAGGTCTTTTGAAGCGTCAGCACGCCGGTTTTGCCGTCCTTCTCTATGATGGCGGCGCCGGGCACGATCACCCCGGATTTTCGCTCGACCAAGATGCCGATCTCCATGGCGTTGGATGAGAACGGCGAAGAAAGAAGGGCGATCTCTCCCGCTATCACTGAATATCCCGGCGGCCGGGCATCGAAGACCCCGGTTATCGTCGCCGTCACTTCGATATCTCCGATCAGAGCCAATTCCACGCGCTGACCTATCCTCACGTCGGGCCTGTCTTCGGTTTTCACAGGAAAGTAGAACTGGACATCCTTTCCGGTCACAACCCGGCCCACGGGATCGCCTGTTTGGACCTCCTGACCTTCCTTAGAGGCGAAGGTCAGCGATTCTTTAGCCTTCCTGATTAGGGAAAGCAGTTCAGACGCGTCCTTATCGGCGAGGCTTGCGCCTTGAAGCGCCTTGTCGCAGTCCGAGTACTCCCAAGACATGACCCCAGCCACCGGAGCCAGTATACGAACTCCGGACATCGCGGCCGCGGACCCTACCAGCAAAACCTGTGACGCCAAATTGGCGCGCGTGTCCTCAATTTCCGATATCCGGGCCTTAGCTTGGGCGATGGTTGTCTGGCTTTGGCGGGAGCGCTCTTCTAGGATCTCGAGGTTATCTTGATCGTTTGCCAGGTAGGCCTTCCTTGAAGCGAAAAGGGCGTCTACGCCTTCTCGGTAAGCGTCATTCGCGTCCGAAGCGAGAAGGGCAAACTCGGAAGAAGTCCTCTCTTCGTACTGCCGCAGAGCATCCTCAGCGTAGGCCACTCCGTCGCTTAGAGCTTGGGCGGTGTTCGGGCTGCCGACCTCCGCCAGGGCCTGTCCGACCCGGACCGACTCGTTTCCTTGAACCAAAATCTTGAGAGTCCCCCCCGCCGGCGCCAGCACAAGGTGTGACCAACGGGAGAAAACCGCTTCGCCTGACACGCGTTCCTCCAAAGCCCCGAGCCTGCCGCGCCCAACCGGCACTAAGGCGCTCAGGAAAGCCATCCTGATGTACGGCCATAGGAAAAGCATGGCGACCGCCAGGAGGATAATGACGATGACGATGTTTTTTGCGGTCGACCGGAACTTGGTTTTGGAACGGGTTCGGCGTCTCTTCAACTCGCGTTCTCCCTCTTGGCCGGGAAAGGCCAAGACCATTGTAACGCAAAACCCGCTCCGGGGAACGGCTACCGGACTATCCTGCGGAGATAGTGCTCGGACAATTCTACGAGGATTACGTCTTCGCCTATTTTCTTAACGTTTTCCCACGGGACGACGTAATCATCCGACCGGCCGAACATCCCCAAGACCTTAGGCTGGCCCGGGACCACGACCGCGGCGATTTTGCCGTTGGCGAGATCAAGTTCGATGTCCACTATGTTTCCGAGGCGCCTGCCATCGACCGTGTTGATGACGTCCCGGGTGGAGAGGTCGGATGCTCTTATCAACGGGGCCACCCCCTGCGCCAAACTTACACTGCATTATATGGCGAAGGGAGGGTAAGTAGCCTAGTTAGGGCATGTCTACCTGCCGTTGCGACAAAATGCCGGCAAAGTTTGTTCGCAACGCGTGCGTCAGTCTTTGAATGCCCGACCGGATGGCGTCGAGGAAAAATGACCTGAGTTCGACGGGCAGCTCTCCGGAGCGGTCCCCGTCCACGGGCAAAACTCCGTTAACCGTGCTGGCCGGGACAACCGAACCGTCGATCTGCACGTGTCCTGTCGCCCTCTGCACCAGGTCAAAGTAGCAAAGGGGAGGATACATGACGCACCACCAGTTATGGCCGTCGCCTTTGCCAAGCACTACTTGAAGGGCCGTGTAGTCGCCTTCGGGCAGGAAAACCTCTTCCCCGGTGCCCATTTCGTAGGTCTTGTCGGGAAAGTGGACAACTCTAAGGGCGGCCTTGGCGCCGTAGGCTTTGCCGCCGGCTTCAAGGCACTCATCCGCTACATGTTCGATGGCGTCCAGACTGTCCCCGAGCGATGCCAGCGCTTCGCCCTCGCTGTCCACTTCTGACAAGGGTCCCCCAAAGGTTTCCATGATAGAATCCCTGACCTTGAGTTTGAGTTCCTGGTCGGCGGAACTGTCCGAATTTCCTATGATATGAAGACGTATGATGCCGGCGGGGACGGCGTCGCTCGATTGTCGCGACAGGTTATTGGGCGTGTACGCCTTCTCGGCGCGGATGCTCTGGGAAAATCCCCAGCCGAAGAAAAGCATGGCCCCCGCAAGCAATGTCAATAAAAGTGCCTGGACGATCCCGCTCCCTAGTTTTCTGCTCAAACCACTCACGCTCTCCCTTCTAGAGGGCCATATCCCTTCTCATGTGCAGAAGGGCCGCCTTCTCCAATCTCGAAACCTGCGCCTGAGATATGCCGATTTCCTGCGCTACTTCCATTTGAGTCTTTCCCTCAAAGAATCTCATCTTTATTATGGCCTGCTCGCGCTCTCCTAGTCTGGACATGGCCTCGTTAATGGTAATATCCTGCTCCCAGGCAGTGTCCTCTCCCTTTTCGTCCTTAACTTGGTCCATTACGTAAATTGGGTCGCCGCCATCGTGGTACACCGGTTCGAAAAGGCTGATGGGCTCTTGGATGGCGTCAAGCGCGTACACGATGTCGCCTTCGGGAGTCTTCAACTCCTTCGATATCTCCTTGACCGAAGGCTCCCTTCCCAAACGCGACACAAGAGTGTCCCGCACCTGCAATGCCTTGTACGCCACGTCGCGCAAGGAACGCGAAACTCGTATAGGGTTGTTATCTCGCAGGTAGCGCCGGATCTCCCCGATGATCATGGGCACGGCGTAAGTGGAGAATTTTACATTTTGGGATAGATCGAAGTTGTCGATGGCCTTCATAAGGCCGATACATCCGACCTGGAAAAGATCATCGACGTATTCTCCGCGGTTTGCAAACCGCTGAATCACGCTCAAAACGAGGCGGAGATTCCCGTTGACGAGTTTTTCTCTGGTGCTCTCGTCCCCCGCTTCTTTCGCGAGGAAAAGCTCCTTCATTTTGGCGGAAGAAAGTACTGGAAGTTTGCTGGTGTTTACACCGCAAATCTCGACCTTGTTCAAAGAGCGACCCCCGGCGTTTCCCACATTCTGGTGTATTCGATCGTAAAAAGTATTGCCGCGCTGACCGGGGATTATTCTGGAAGATGGAAACTCGGCGACTAAAAACCGGGGTTTTAGGCAGAATTATGGATATTCATTGGAAGCTCACTATATCTCTTTGAAGCCTGTGCATGATCTTCTTCTCCAACCGCGAGATGTACGATTGAGAGATTCCCAACATGTCGGCGACCTGCTTCTGCGTCCGTTCGATTCCGTCGCGCAAGCCGAAACGCAAATCGACGATTGTCTTGTCACGCCATGGAAGCCTTTCGAGGACCAATCGCAGGATTTCCCTGTCGTCCTCTTTTTCCAAATCGCAGTAGATAACGTCATCAGGCGTTCCTTTCACGTCGGAAAGGCACAATTCGTTTCCTTCGCCATCTACGTTTAGAGGCTCGTCAAACGAGATCTCCGCCTTAGCGCGCGCGCTTCGCCGCAGGTACATGAGGATTTCGTTTTCAATGCATTTTGAAGCGTATGTCGCGAGTTTTATGTTTTTCGTAATGTCGAAGGTAGAAACGGCCTTAATCAGCCCGATGGAGCCGATCGACACAAGGTCGTCAACGGGGATCCCCGTGTTTTCGAACTTCTTCGCTATGTAAACGACGAGGCGCAAATTTCGTTCGATGAGGGTCGACTTCACGTCGAAGTCGCCGCCTTGGAGCCGCACCAACAGCGTGCCTTCTTCTTCTTGAGAGAGCGGCGGCG